>NZ_JBHXFA010000005.1:48049-73668 GCF_042724175.1 Streptomyces sp. NPDC127084 | reverse complement strand
GCGCAAAACCCCCGTCCCGCGGGGCGGGCGGCCCCCCCCCTCGCGCCCCCCCAATCCGCTTCATGAACGTTTCCCGCAGATCACCCCACGCGAGGCCGCCCGTGTCCGGGCCGCCCGTGGTGAGGGCGACGCCATGGCTTGACCGTCACTGTGACGGGCGCACTCGTCGCGGTCGCGCCGCTCGAGTCGGTGGCGACGGCGACGAAGGTGTGCTCCCCGCGTGTGCCGGGGACGCGTCCGCTGCAGGTCCACTCGCCTGTGTCGTCCACGGTGGTTGTGCAGACCGCCTTCCGGCCTTCGACGACGGTGATCCCGTCCCCGGCCCCTCCCGTGCCGCCGAATACGACGGGGCAGCCGCCCCGTCCGGTCCCGCCTGCTCGTGGCCTGCCCGTGTCGCAGCCGGTCAGGACGGTGCCGTTGGCAGGGCGTGTGATCACCGGTGCGATGGGGACCGCCTTGATCCTGATGGTGACGGGCTCACCCTCGATGGTGTTTCCGGCGCTGTCGGTGACGGACGGGATGATGGTGTGCGGCCCGTTGAGCAGTGCGGTGGCGACGGTGCAGGTCCATTGTCCGCTCGGGGGGATCCTGGTGGTGCACAGGGTCCTTCCGGACTCGGTCAGCCTGACCGTGTCGCCCGGGTTTCCGGTGCCCCGGAAGGCCGGCGTACTGTCGGTCACGGTGGACCCGTTCGACGGGCTGGTGATCACCGGCCTGGTGTGCTCCTCAGCGGTCACCCGAGCGGTGCCGGTCGCGGTGACCGGGTCGCCAGCCGGCGGTGTCCCTGTCGCCCGGGCCGTGTTGTCGACGCCGCCCGCCGCCATGTCCGCCTCGGTGACGGTGTAGACCGCCGTGCAGACGGTCGAGCTCCCCGGCGCGAGTGGGTCCTGCGGACAAGTGACGGCCGGGTCCGGTCCTGAACCGGAGAACTCCGTCTCAGACACCCCCACCTCGGTCAAGGTCACATTGCCGGTGTTGGTCACCGTGTACGCGTAGTCCACACGCTGCCCCGCGGCCGTCACCATCCCCGGCGAAGCCGACTTCGTCACGGAGATGACGGGGTTGTGCTGCGCGGTGACGAGGAATACGGACTCGGCTGTGAGGGCCGGGCCGGTCGGTGGGGTCCCCGTGGCACGGGCCGCGTTGGTCACCGAGCCGGCGTCCACGTCCACCTGAGTGAGTGTGTACTCGGCGGTGCAGACGATCGAGTCGCCGGGCGGGACGGTGTTCTGCGGGCAGGTGATCCCAGGGGTGGGACCCGAGCCGCTGAACTCCGTCTCGGACACTCCTACTCCGGTCAGGGTCAGGTTTCCGGTGTTGGTCACCGTGTACGCGTAGGCCACACGCTGCCCCGCGGCCGTCACCGTCCCCGGCGAAGCCGATTTCGTGAACGAGAGGCCGGGTGTCCACGCGGCGGTCACGGTGACCTCGGATGCCGAGGTGACCTCTTCACCCTGCGTGGGTGTTCCCGTGGCCACCGCCGTGTTCGTCAACGACCCCGCATCCACGTCGGCTTGGGTAACGGAATAGTCTGCCCTACAGATGGTCGAGCTTCCTGGCGCGAGCGAGTCCTGCGGGGAGGTGATCTCCGGAGCCGGCGCCGAACCGGAGAAGTCCGTCTCCGACACCCCCACGCCCGTGAGTGGCACATTGCCGATGTTGGTCACCGTGAACGTGTAGTCCACCCGCTGCCCCGCGGCCGTCACGGTCTTCGGCGAAGCCGTCTTGGTCATCGAGACGGCCGGGTTCTCCTGGGGGGTGAAAAGCGCCGTGGACTGTTCGAAGACCGCAGCCCCGGTGGGCGGGCTTCCCGTGGCACGGGCCGTGTTGGTCACCGAGCCGGCGTCCACGTCCGCCTGAGTGAGCGTGTACTCGGCGCCGCAGGTCATCGAGGCCCCCGGGGCCAGCAAGGTGACCGGGCACGAGGGCACTGGCACCGGTCCGGTGCCGGAGAAGGAGACGTCGCTCAGTTCGATCCCGGACAGCGGGACGTTTCCGGTGTTGGTCACCAGATACGAGTACGTCAGGACAAGTCCGGCGCTGAAGTCGTCGCCATTCGCCGCCACGGCTTTCGTGAGGGTGATGGCGGGGCTCTGCTGAGCGGTGACGGAAGCGTTCGCCGTCGCGGTCACCGCGGCACCCGACGGAGGCGTCCCCGTCGCCACCGCCTCATTCGTCACCGACCCCGCATCCACGTCCCCCTGGGTGACGGTATAACCGGCCGTACAGACCATCGAACTGCCGGGTGCCAGCGCGTTCTGCGGACACGTGATCCCAGGAGCCGGTCCCGAGCCGGAGAACTCCGTCTCCGACACCCCCACCCCCGTCAAGGTCACATTGCCCGAGTTGGTCACCGTGAACGAGTAACCCACACTCTGCCCCGCAGCCGTCACCGTCCCCGGCGAAGCCACCTTCGACAGGGAAATCGCCGGGGAGGGCTCGGCGGTGACGACTGCCGTGGACCGGTTCGACTCGACCGCGCCTCCGCCGGGTGCGGTCGCGGCGGCGACGGCCGTGTTCGTGATCTGGCCGGCGTCCACGTCCGCCTGTGTGGCGGTGTACGTCGCTGTGCAGGTGTGCGAAGTGCCCGGGGCCAGGGGTGCGGCCGGGCACAGGATCTGCGGCTGGGGCCCCGTCCCGGAGAACGAGGTGTCACTGGCTCTGATGCCGGAGAGCGTTACATTGCCGGTGTTCGTCACCAGATAGGAGTAGGTCAGATCCTGGCCCGCTTCGAGTTCCTCTCCCGTCGCCGTCTTCACCAGGCCCAGTGCGGGGGCAGCCTGTGCCGTCACGGTGGCGTTCGCCGTCGCGGTCACGTCCGGGCCGGTGGGCGGGGTCCCCGTCGCGGTGGCGGTGTTGTCGATCCCGCCCTCGTCCACATCGTCCTGCGTCACGGTGTAGTTCGCCGCGCACGTCAGCGAAGCGCCCGGAGGGAGGGGGTCGCCAGGGCACGTCACGTCAGGAGCGGTTCCCGACCCTGAGAAGGCCGTCTCGTCCACGTGTACAGAGGTCAGCGTCACGTTCCCGGTGTTGGTGAGCACATGGGTGTACGTGACGACCTGGCCGGCAGCGGTGACGGACGTGGGAGCGGCCGTCTTGTCGATGGTCAGAGCCGGCGCCGCCGCCTTGGGGGTGTTGGTGAACGTGCAGACGACACGTGGGCTGCTGCCGCCCGGTTCGGTGGCCGGGAAGTTGAGCTGGAACGAGGTTCCGCTGCCGGAGGCGAGCTGGAGGTCGCCGGCGGCGGTGTCCACGCACTCGTAGGTCGTCGTGTAGTTGTCGAGGCTGCCGCCGGAGGCCGCCGACTCGCTGAGGGTGTAGGTCGTACCGGACACTCCCACGATCGGTCCGACGACGGCGGACTGCACGCCGGTCGTGCTGCCGGTGGTGGTGGCGGTGTTGCCCTGGGTGATACCGCCTCCGGTGACGGACAGCCCGAACTGGTCGTTCGACGTGGCCGAGGTCTGGAACCTGCCGGTGATGTCCTTCTGCAGGGTCAACGTGGGGTTGGTCGAGCAGGCTCCCAGGTCGACGGAGGCGAAGGTCACGTCGGACAGCACTTTCGCGGGCCCGATGGCCGTGCCGTTGTTGGGATTGATCGCCTGGAGGAAGGTGTTGGGCGAGGTACCCACGTACAGGACGTAGAGCCGACCGCTGCTGTCGAAGGCGATCCCGTTATAGGGATTGAACTGGGGGTTGTCGATGGTGGTCATCACCTCCGTCGGCAGTGGGACGCCGGAGGTGGATCCGGTGGTGGGCAGCGGGCCCCGCACCAAGCCGAGTGCCGCGTTGTTCTGGTTGTTGACCGATGCGACGATGATGAGGTTGCCAGCGGCGTCGAACGCGAAGTCGCCGTTCGACGCGCTCGTGCTGGTGACCGGCAGGTCGAAGGTGGCGATCACACCCGGGATGGGAGTGTGGGTCACGGTGTTGAAGCCGTAGAGCGTGACCTTGCCGGGTGCGGTGCCCACCCCGGCGGCGAAGACACCGTAGTAGTAGATCCCCGTGTCCGGGTTGATGGCTCCGGCCACCGTCGCGACTGATGCCGTGCCGATGCTGGTGCCCGGGTACTGGGTCCACGTATCGGAGACCGCGTCGTACCCGTGGATGGTGAGGGATGTCGGCGTGCCCGTACGGTTGGCCACATAGGCACCGGTGCCACCAGGCAGGATGCCGAGTGAGTTGGTGGCTCCTCCCTGGGGGATCCGGGACACGACCGTCGCCGTCACGCTCGCGCTCGGCCCTTCGAGCGTGCTTGCGTTCAGAGCGAGCAGCGTGCCCTGGCTCGAGGCACTGGAGCCACTCTGCAGGGCGTAGATCGTGCTGCCGGAGCAGTCGAGGAGCGGGGCGGCAGCCGCAGAGGCAGCCGTCCCGGATGCGGTCGCGACCGGCGCGGCGACCGGGCCGAGTACCAGAAGGGTTCCGAGCACAGCGGCCCAGCAGCGCCGGTGCCACTCCCCCGCACGTGGTTTCGCGAGCGGGCGGCCCACGAGGCCGGGAGGTCTTGGTACGAACATGCTGAACTCCCAGCATTGGTCCCGGAAATGTGCAATGACGGAAAACAGGCACACTCGGGGATCATGCAGTGCGCCGGGCTCCGAGGCGCTGTTCGAAACCGCGAACGGCCCGGACCACTTCCAACGGGCCACGCCGAGGATCTGAACGGCGGATGACTTGTGTGATCGGCGGGAGGTCTTGTGTATCCGAACCGCGCGTTGCCGTCGCCTCGGAAACGGCACCGGCGCCCGGTGCACTCCGCGCTCGCGGGCGTGCCACCGTCCGAGTGCACCCGGAGCCGTCGGCCGAAACGGGAGCCAGTCCGTCTCGTGTGAACGCGGACGTCAGTGGTGCACTGAGGGCACCGCGTTGGTGTGGTCGCCGCAGCGCAGGTGGTCTGCGGTGACGGGGGCGCCTTCCGCGACGTTGCGGTCGTAGGTGACCTTCCTGACGGCAACGGGCTCGGAGCCGACGGCGATGTCGAAGACGTCCTCGGTCCGCGGGTCCGCCTTGAGCTGTGCGCCGGGGACGGCTGCGGCCAGTGTGGCGGCGTCCGCTTCGTGCCCCGCCGGGTAGGTGATGACCGGGGGTCCTGCGGGACGTGCGGGCGGGGCTGACGCGGAGGTGTCCGTCACGACGAACTTGTTGCGGCGCAGCGCTGCGGCGACGGTGGCATCGTCGACCCGTACGTTGATTCCTGCGGGGTTCGTCTCCGCACGGGTGCGGGGGACGGGGAGGATACGAGTGTCGCCGGTGATGGGCCGGTCGGCGCTCAGTGCGTCCCACAGAGCTCGGGAGCGGGCCTTGTGCCACAGGAGCGTGGAGCCGACGCCGGCTACCCGGTGGTCGAAGTCGGAGATCGGTACGGTGGCGAACTCGGTCTGCCCGGGTGACAGTCTGCCGAGTGCCCAGCCGATGCGTACCAGGTCGGTCAGGCTCGTCCGTTCGTCCGTGCGTACGGACTTGAGAAGGGTCTGCGCCGTTCGCACGGTGCTCACCGGGTCGGCGAGAGCGCCCCGGACGGTCAGGTCTTTCAGCATCTCGGCGAGCAGGCGTTGCTGGCGGCGGACGCGGCCGAGGTCCCCCGGGCGGTTGATGTGCCGGGCCCGGGCGTAGCGCAGTGCGCCGTTGCCGTCGACGCGGTGTGTTCCGGCGGTGATGTCGAGGCCGGAGTTCTCGTCCTTGAGCGGCTTGTCGGTGCACACGGTCGCTCCGCCGAGGTTGTCGACCGTCTGCTCGAAACCGGTGAACCCGGTTTCGAGGTAGTGGTCGACGCGCAGACCGGTCGCCTTCTCGACGGTACGTACGGCAAGCGGACCCCTGCCGATCTTGAACGCACCGTTGATCTTGGCCCAGGGCCCCGGGTCGGTGGAACCGGCTGGGGTGGCGTACTGGACGTAGCTGTCCCTGGGGATGGACACGATGCCGGCGCGGCGTTCGTCCTCGGAGAGGTGTACGAGCATCATGACGTCGGTGCACTCACATCCCTTGCCACCGACGTGGAGTCGCCGCTTCTCGTCGGCGGACAGACCGGCGCGGCTGTCGATGCCCACGATCAGGATGTTCGTGCCGCGGCCGGCGGGCTGGACCGCACGCGCTGTGGTGGAGTCGGCCTGCTCCGGTAGGCAGGGCGCGGTGGCCAGGGAGGACAACAGGGCCAGCCCGACGGTGAGTCGCCGCATCGCACACCCCCGGAGGAGAGGTAAGGGAACAGTGCGACCGTAGCGGGACGTGGTCTCGCGGCGGTGTCACGGGACGATCGGCGCGCCGTTGGGGGTGTAGTGGTCACCCACGTTGTCCAATGCCGGCCTGGTACTGCCGACCGGTCCTCGGGCGAATGCCCGCAGGACGTTGGTTGTGACGGTGCGGGTGAAGTCGCCGGCACGGCCGTCGAGGCCGTGGTTCACCCCTTTGCTGCCCTGCCCGGTCGCCTTCAGTGCCTCGACCCAGCGCATGGTGCCTGTGGCGAAGAGACCGGCGCCGCTGCTCAGTGAGCAGTAGGCCATGTCGGCGTGCGAAGGGCGTCCTTTGCACACAACGGGTGAGTGGGCCAGGATCTCCAGTGGTCGGGGCGTGGGGCGTGCCGGGTTCACGCGGTCGAATTCGACACCGACGAGGTGGGGGAAGGAGTCACCCGCCCGGGTGCCGGTACCGTCGAGAAGCCAGTGGCCGGCGTGGGAGACGACGAGCGGGGCGTCTACGGGGTAGCCGTCGTAGAGCACCCCGAGCAGGGAACTCTCCGGTTCCGGCGACGGTTTGCGGCGGTAGTCGTTGGTGGGTGGCAGCCCGTGCCGGAATCCCGGGTCCTCGGCGTAGTCGTCCTTGTAGCAGACCACGAGCCGGTCCGGGCCGACGGCGGACGGCTCGAACCGGATGCGGCGGTAGCAGCAGTTGGCGCCGAGGACGGCCAGGTTCATTCCCCCGTCCCGAGCCGCGGTCACGTGTCGCCGCTGTTCAGGGGACCAGTATTCGTCGTGTCCGAGCGACAGCATGGCCACGGCGCCGTCGAGCAGCCGCGGCTCACGGGCGATGTCCACCCCGGTGGTGTATGCGAGCGGCAGACCCAGGCGTTCCGCCAGCGCGACGAGCGGCGCCTCGTAGACGAAGTACTGACCGGCGCCGTGCGCGTTGGCGTAGGGGCGGTCGAAGGACACCGCGAGTGAACGCGAACCCTTCTTGCCGTCGGCGCCCTTGTAGAGGTCGATGCCGCCCCATGTGTTGTAGGCCTGCCAGGTGGCGACCGAGTTGACGACCACCATCCGGCCCGCCGCCGACGAGGAGCGGATGGTCAGCGGCACATAGCGCTGCGCTTGTCCTTCGCCGGCGTCGAGCCGCAGCAGATAGCAGCCCTCCGGCCACCCAGAGGTGTCGATCTCCAGGGTGCGCCGCCAGTCGCAGTGCACGGTCCTCGTCGCGGTCTCGTTCGACGGCGGTGGCTGGGTTCTGCCCGGGAGTCGTGCGGAGCGCCAGACGAGACGGGCCAGTGTGCCTCCGTACCAGCCCATCCGGTAGGCCGAGACGGTGTACGAAGTGGCCGTGGTCGAGACGCGCAGCACGGCAGGCTGCCCGGCGGGGACGCTCGGGTGGTCGGCGAAACCCTCGATGGCGCGTGCCGGGCCGGGGTGGGCGATACGCCAGTCGGAGGCACCCGGCCGGAGGTTCTCCTCCCGCACGTCGAGTGTGTGCCGTCCGTCTTCGCGGGAGTAGGCGACCGCGGTGGGAGGCAGCCGGTCGCCTGGCGTCACAAGGACGGCGGCAGCGAGTCCCAGCATCCTTCTGCGCTCCGGGGACTGCGGGCTCGGCGACCCGGGTACTCCACCACCATGCTGAGCCATCGCGCTCCTCGGCCGCTCGGGCCTCCGTGCCCTCCCTTTTGTCGTAGGTGTAGTTGTAGTGCAGCGGCCTCCCCGTTCCCGGTAGCGGCCCTGTCCCGGCGCGCCCGGCGGTATCGGGGCGCGGGCCTGTGTCAGAGACGGGTGAGGAGGAGTTCCAGCGGCCTGGGTACCCGCCCGAGGTCCAGATGTGCGGCCAATGCCTGGGCGTAGAGCGCTTTGCGTCCGCTGTGCGTGCCCATGAACCGCCGCAACTGGTGCTCGACGGGGCGTGTCCGCTGGGCCGGCTGGCCCTGGAAGGTACGGAAGGGGCGGGTCTCGCCCTGGGCCTCGATCACGTGCCGCACGCCCTCGGCTCCGAGGGCGCGGATCAGTTCGTCCTCCAGGTCGGCGACGCAGACCGGGAACCCGAGTGCCTCCAGTCCGGAGAGGGTGAGACCGGACCCGATTCCGACCCGTTCGAGGTGGCGCCGGAAGTGCCGTTCCTCCCCGACGTCGCAGAGCCCGGCCAGAGGGAGGCCCAGCCCGGGAGGGCCGCAGACATCGAGGAAGCGCCCGATGTTCATGGCACCGCCGAGCGGTACGACCACGATGCCTTCCGCGTCGAGGTCGCGGCCGTGACGGGTGGCCAGTGTCTCGATCGCGGCCTGATCGCTGCTTCCCTCGACGAGCACGACCGTCCGTACGGCGCCGGCCAATTCCCTTGCCACCGCGGCAGCCGCACCCGCGTCCGCTCCGCCGGCCGCCCATGCGGCCAGGGCGTGGCGGAATCGTATCGACTCGTCCACCGAACCTCGCTTCCCCGGCGTTCATGCTGGCACGGCCGGGAGCACCCGCGCACATGGGTTTCGAGCCGCGGGGCGAATCAGAGTCGAGCAGAAATCATCAGATCACAAGATATTCCGGCATTGATCGCATAGATCGCACAGCGGGACGCTTGCTCCATTAGCGTATCCGGCGACCGGCCACCGGAATCAGCGGACGGCCGGGATGTCCGGGTGTCGGCAGGTCGGGAGGGGGGCGAACGCATGCGGGTACTCGCGCAGCGGTACGAGTTGGTGGAGGCAGTGGGCCGCGGCGGGATGGGGGAGGTCTGGAGCGCCACCGACCGGGAGCTGGCCCGTCGTGTCGCTGTGAAGGTGCTACCGCCGGAACTCACCCGTTACGAGGAGTTCCGCAACCGCTTCCGCCGCGAGGCCCGTACGGTCGCCTCGCTCAGTCACCGCGGTATCGCGGTGCTCCACGACGTGGGTGAGGATACCGAGAGCGGCGAGGATGGCGAGACCACACCGTTCCTGGTCATGGAGTTCATCGAGGGACGGACCCTGGCGCAGTTGCTCGCCGACGGCCCGTTCGCGGTCGAGCGCGCCCTCGCCGTCGTGCGGGACATCACCGATGCCCTCGCCCACAGCCATGGACGCGGGCTGGTCCACCGGGACATCAAACCGTCCAATGTGATGCTCAGCTCCGACGGCGACGTGAAGATCCTGGACTTCGGCATCGCCAAGGTCATCGCGGAGACCTCGACCCGGCTTACCGTGACCGGCATGGCCGTCGGGACTCCCGCGTATCTCTCGCCGGAGCAGTTGGAGGGCAGGCTGGTGGACGGGCGATCCGATGTGTACTCCACCGGATGCCTGCTCTACGAACTCCTCACCGGACGGCCCCCGTTCATCGGTGACTCACCCTTCGCGGTGATGAACCAGCACCTGAGCAAGGAGCCACTCAGCCCGTCGCTGCTGCGTCCGCAGATTCCTGCGGAAGTGGACGCTGTGGTGATGCGGGCACTGGCCAAGGGTTATGAGCAGCGGTATGCCAGTGCGGCCGAGATGCGGCTGGCACTGACCGAGGCACTGGAGCGCCGTCCCTCGCCGGTCCGTACACCGGCCGCCAATACCGTGGGGACGGAGGCGGCTCAAGCCGAAGCCCAGGCGCAGGCACCCACGCGGACGGCTGTCCCGATGGCCCGGGTGTCACCGGATGCCGCGGTTCCGGAGCCACCGGCATACGCGCCGGACGCCGCGAGCACGGCTGCCGGCGCCGAGCCGCCGAAGGCCGGTGTGACGCCGCCGGCCGCGGCTGCGGACACGGTCGCGCCGGGTGTTCCACCGTCAGCCCGCAAGCGCCGGTGGCCTGTCCCCTATGACCGTGCGGTCGCGGTGGTCGGCATCCTCGCGTCCGGACTGGCGGCGTTCGGCATCGGTGGAGGCCCGTTCGTGGTGGCGTGGGCGGCCGCCGGCGTGCTCGGTCTCGGTGTGTGCCGCTGGCTGCCGATGACCTCCGCCCTGCTGTGGTGGGGCGCGGGAGCGCTGGTCTTCGCGGGGAACGAAGCCGGTGTCCGCGGCGAGGGATACGACTACACCTCCGTCTCGGAGTCGGACTTCGACAGCACCCTCTACTCCTACAACCCGGATGACGGCTCGTACACGGAGCTTCCCGAGGATTCCTGGGGTGACAGTGTCTTCGAGAAGAACTACGACGACACCTACAGCTCCGCGTCGGGTGAGACGAGCTACTACTACGACGAGTACACAAGCCATGAGGCTCTGGGCTTCCCCGCGCTGGTGCTCGCGGCGCTCTGCCTGGCCAGGGCGCTGCATCCGCGACACCGCTCGGTACTCGGGGCGGTCTGCGGGGTCACCCTGGCCGGACTCGGCATCAGTTGGCTGGCCTTCGACGCGGCCCCGCAGACCGCGGTGTACGCGGTCGTGTGGGGCCTGGCCTCGGTGGCGTCGTCGGTGATCGAGGTGCGGCATCGCCGTGCGCTGCGGGCGGGCGGCGGCTGAGCCGCCGCCCGGCGTCGCGGCTCAGCCCTGATCGTCGTTGCCGCCGGTCTCCTCGTTGTCCTTCTCGACCTGGTGGACCTGCGCACGCCGGACCTCGCCGTTGGTGGCGTCGATGTCGACGTTCGCGAAACTCCAGGTGTTCTGGTCGACGAGGTCGACCGACCAGACAGGGGTGTTGTCGTCGCTGTCCAGATGGACGTCGGTGACGGTGCCCTGCTGCTTCCCGGTCGCTGTCTTCACGGCCTGCTCCGCGGTGACCTCGGCCTTGGCCAGCATCGCGGCGACCGCGCGCTTGTCGTCGGCGTCCTGGTCGGTCTCCGGTTCGGACTGGAGCACCCGGCCCGACACCGCGTCCACCAGGACCCGGTGCACGGTGCCGTCCTTGGTCGCTACTTCGGCAGCCCACTCGGGGCTGCCGGGACTCGGCGCGGGACTGACGGTGCTGCCCCTCTGGAAGCGGGTCAGGTCGATCTCGATCAGTTCGCTGCCGGAGACCTCACCGACCGCGGTGCCGGCCGCCTTGTCCCAGGTGATCTTGGCCGCCGGCAGCAGAGCCTTGAGTTCGGCCAGGTCACCGCTGTCCTCTGAGGTGTCCCCAGGGCTGGGCGAGCTGCTGCCGCCGGTGGTCGGCGCTGCCGCCGAGCCTTTTGTCCCCTCGTCACCGCTGCACGCGGTGACGAGGAGGGCGGTGCAGACGAGGGCGCAGGCGGGGAGCGCGGCGCGCAGGCGAAGCGTTGATGGCGTTACGTTCATGTCGCCACGCGTAACCACCTGTTCCGCCGGACAGACCGGCCGTCCCGAACATCACCCGATCGTGTAGGGCGGATCTCTCCGTATCGTGGGCTGGTTCACCACGGTCCGCTGCCGCGGGCGCGTTCGTGCGCCCCGGCCGACACCGTTCCCCGTTGCCGTCACACCGTCAGGACGCGGGGCGCACACGGGTTCCCCGCGATCACGGCAACCTGGTCATACGGCACCCCGGTTCCCGGCAGGCGTGATCGGGCGGTCGGCGTGCCGGTCACGGGTGCCCGGCACGGGGGCCGTGTGCGGGGTGGTGGAGGCGACTGTGGCGGATGCGGGTGAGCAGCAACTCGACCTGCTCGCAGATCCCCGCGGGGTCGCACACGGGCTCAGGGAAGGCGACCCGGGCGTCCTGGTGCCCGCAGCGGTACTCGTAGCGCAGGGTGAGCCCGTGGCGGTCCAGGGCGAGTGGGCGGATCCGCAGGGCGCCGCGCGGCGGTCGCGGATCGGCGAGCCGGCTGAGCTCGGTGACGACATCACGGTGACCGTGGTCGAGGTGGCACAGCAGCGCCGCCTCCTGGACCGCCAGGGGGTCGGCCTGGGCCAGTACCAACTCGTCGAGTCCGACCACATCGGCGCCCGTGCCCGTCTCGATGGTGGCACGAGCCGTGTCGAGCCGGAGCACGAGGACTTCGGGGGACGACTGGATGTCGGCGGGGGTGAGCCAGCCCGAAAGCGTGACCCTGGCCCGAACCCGCTCGCGGACGGCGACCGGCGAGATGTCCGTGAACTGCGCGAGACCGGCGAGCACGCCACGCGGCGCGCTCACCGCCTCGGCGGCGAGGCGACTGTCAGCGGGAGCGTGCAGCCGCAATCGCCCCTTGTCGTCGACGGTGTGCATGGCCGTCAGCTCGTAGAGGGTGCCGCCGGTCGTGAGCGTCAGGGAACCGGACGCGAGCACGACCGAACGGATGCGCTCCGCGGCGGTGGGCTCGTCCACACGGACATCTGCGAGGGCCATGGTCACTCCTTAGGTTAGGCTTACCTAACATAGCAGCTCGCATGGTCCCGGGGAACGCCGATCACCCGTACGGGTGGGCCCTTCCATACGGGTCCGCGCTTCGTACGCGATCAGAAGAGAGCGGCGCTACCCGTCCGGGAAGGCAGCTCCTGCTCGGTCCACACCGTCTTGCCCTCCCGGGCGTGCCGGGTGCCCCAGCGCGCGGTCAACTGGGCGACGAGCATCAGTCCACGGCCGCCCTCGTCGGTGCTGCGCGCACGGCGAAGATGCGGTGAGGTGCTGCTGGGGTCGGAGACCTCGCAGATGAGCCGGTGGAGGTGGATCAAGCGCAGGGTGACCGGACCACCGGCGTAGCGATAGGCGTTGGTCACGAGCTCGCTGACGATCAGCTCGGTCGTGAAGATCATCTCCTCGAGGCCCCATTCGGCGAGCTGCTGCTCCGTGAGCCCACGCGCCCTGGCCGGTGCGGTGGGTTCCGCGGGCAGCACCCAGGTGGCGACACGACCGGGCTCCAGCGTCCGGGTCCTCGCCAGGAGCAGCGCCACGTCGTCGGCGGGCCGTACGGGCAACAGCGCATCGACCACCGCCTGGCAGGTCTCCTCCAGCGGCTCGGGCGGCCCCGAGAGCACGTCGCAGAGCCTGGCGAGCCCCGCGTCCACGTCATGCTGAGTGCCCTCGATCAGCCCGTTGGTGTACAACGCCAGGGTGCTGTCCTCGGGCAGCTCCAGATCCACGGACTCGAACGGCAGGCCGCCGAGCCCCAGTGGCGGACCGGTCGGGAGTTCCGGCAGACTCGCCTGTCCGTCCGGGGTGAGCAGCACCGGAGGCGGATGGCCCGCGCGGGCCAGTGTGCAGATCCTCGAAACCGGGTTGTAGACGGCGTAGAGGCAGGTGGCGCCGACCACCTGTTCACTGGGGGCCCCCTGCCCCCAGGCCTCGTGTTCCACGGCCAGGCGGGTGACGAGGTCGTCAAGGTGGGAGAGGACCTCGTCGGGTTCGAGGTCGAGATCGGCGAGTGTGTGTACCGCGGTACGCATCCGGCCCATCGTGGCGGCGGCGTTGATGCCATGGCCGACCACATCGCCGACGACCAGTGCCACCCGGGCTCCGGACAGGGGAATCACGTCGAACCAGTCCCCTCCGACCCCGGTCGCCCCACCGGCCGGGAGATAGCGGTGCGCGACGGCGACCGCCGGGTGCTGCGGGAACTCCCCCGGCAGCAGCCGGCGTTGCAGGGCAAGCGCCGTGCGGTGCTGCTGGGTGTAGCGGCGGGCGTTGTCGATGGAGACGGCGGCGAGCGCGGCGAACTCGCTCGCGAGCGTGAGGTCGTCCTCCTCGAACGGCTCCGTCACCGCGTAACGCCACAAGCACACCAGGCCCAGGACCAGACCACGGGCGGTCAGCGGGACGACCATCAGGGAGTGGGCGCCCAGCTTGCGGGCATGTGCCGCCTGCTCCGGGTCGAGGCCCGACGCGGGCGCCTCGGGGTCGAACTCGGCGACCAGTATGGGACGGCGGGTGAGCAGGGCTCTCGTCTGGGGCGCGTCGAGCGGGAAGGTCCTGAGCGTGCCCACCGGGTACATCACCCGCTCCGGGTTCGGCGCGGTCGACTTCAGCGCCGATCTGACCAGGAGGCCCTCTCCCCCGGGCAGGGGTTCCTCGCCGAGGTCGACGGCCTGGAGGAGATCGACGGTCACACAGTCGGCCAGCCCAGGCACCGCCGCTTCGACCAGCTCGCGTGCGGTCGTCTCCACATCGAGGGTGGTGCCGATCTTCTTGCTGGCCCGGTTGAGCATCGCCAGTCTGCGCCGCGCCCGGTGCCGGTCGGTGACGTCCTCCACGAGCAGTGCCACACCCATCGCACCGCCGGACGCGTCGTCCAGTCGGAACGCGGAGGCCGAGACGTACCGCTCCCCGGCCTCGCCTCGCAGCCGGCCCGGCTGCTCGGTGAAGATCATCGGGGCCCCGGTCTCCAGCACCTGCCGCAACCGCGCCTCGATCGTCTCCGCGTCCTCACGTACCAGGAAGTCGCCGATGCGATGGCCGCGTGCCTGATCTGGGGTGATCCCGCCGATGCCGGCGATCGCGCGGTTGATTCTGAGGATGGTCAGCGACGGATCGTGGATGGTCAGACCGATCGGCGACTGCCGGAAGAGACCGTCCATCACCCGCCGGTCGAGCTCCCACTGGGCCACCTCCTGGGCGGGGGCACCGACCAGAAACCACTCGTCGGCACCGGCGCTGCGGGTCAGCCGTCTGACGCGCAGACCGAAGTACTGCCGAGCGCCTTGCCGGTCCCGTACCGGGAGGAACCCGAACCAGCCGTTGTCCGCGCGGCATGCCGCGACGGCCTCCCGTACGAGGTCGCGGTCCTGTGGATCGACCAGGAGGTCTGCGGCTCGCCGGCCGTAGACCTCCTCGGCCGGGTATCCGAGCAGTGCTTGGGCCCGGGCACTCCAGCCGGTCAGCAATCCCCGGTCATCCAGCACCACAGAGGCGGCGCGACCCATGGAGAACGGGTCCTCCGGACTCTCGCTGATCAGGGGCACGGATCCGGTCATCACTCTCATGCTCCACCGGGTCCGTTGGATATGCATGCGGAATGCGATCTTTCCCCCAGGGCCGCATGCTGGTGCCGAGGGGGCGGGATGGGCGTGCCCGATGGCGGGCCGGGGGTGTGCATGACGGGGCGGGTGGCGGATGTGCCATGAGGTGGGCCCGAGCTGTGCCCGATGGAACCCGGGTGGCCCGCGAGGCGTCTGTCATCGTGAGCGGGTGGGCCGGTCCGCCCATCGGGTGAGAGGAATCGGGACGACGTGGTGAGCGACAAGGCCCGCAAACTGTTCGGGGCGCTGGATCTCGATGCGAACGGAACCCTGACCCGCGAAGAGGTGATCACCGCGCTGCGGACAAAGGGTCCGCAACTCGCCGCGTCAGGTGATCTGCCGTTCTGGGGGTTGGGCGACGCGGACTCGTCATCGGCGCTGTTCGACGCGGCCGACCAGAACGGAGACGCGGTACTGACCCTGGAGGAGTTCGCCGCGGTGGTGGACCGCCGTTTCGGCTGGGGCTGACCGGACGGAGGCACAACCCGCTGCCGTGACCCGCACGGCCGCAGCTGCACACCCAGCGGTCACAGCCCACGGCCCCCGTCCGCCGTCTGCTCCGCCGCGTCCTCAGAGGACCGCAGCGCGAGGGCCGCGACGTCGTCGCTGAGCCGTCCGCCGCTGTAGCGCACCAGATCCCGGTGCAGCCGGTCGAGCAGTTCACGGGGCCGCATCGGCTCCTGCCGGCGCAGCCAGTCCGTCAGCGGAAAGAACTCGCCTGCCCGGTCGCGGGTCTCCGTCACGCCATCCGTGTAGAGCAGCAGTTGGTCGCCCGGCGAGAAGGCGGCCGTGTCGATGACGTAGTGGTCGCCGATGAGCGGTGCGAGGTTGAGCGGCGGCGACGGCTGGCTGGGCTCCAGCACGTGCACCTCCCTGTCACGGACCAGCAGCGGAGGCGGGTGACCGCAGTTGAGCAGCCTCATCAGGTGACCGGTGGGCGGGATCTCGGCGATGATCGCGGTGGCGAAGCGCTCGGGGAGGTCCTGACCGGGAAAGGCGGCACTGTAGCGGCAGATGCTGGTCTCCAGCCGGTGGATGATGCCGGTCACATCGGGCTCGTCGTAGGCGGCCTCTCTGAAGCAGCTGATCACCGCGGATGCCGCCCCCACCGCGGACAGCCCTTTTCCCCGTACGTCGCCGATGAGCAGCCGGATGCCGTACGGCGTGTCCGCCGCTTCGTAGAAGTCGCCACCGATACGGGCCTGCTCCTGTGCGGCCAGATACAGCGACTCGATCTCGACGCCCTCGATGCGGCACGGTACGGGGCGCAACAGCACCTTCTGGGCGGCGTCGGCGACGAGCCGGATATGGAAGAGGACCTCCTCGCGCTGGCGCCGGACATGACTCGCATACGCAGCCGCGAGGGTGACCAGCACGATCGCGGCCGAGGTGTACTGGGTGCCCAGGTCTGCGTAGAAGAAGCTGAGCGAGATCATGATCAGGAGGCAGCCCGCGCCCAGGAGCAGGGTGGGGATCACGGGCCACATCGCGGCGGCGAGTGCGGGTGCGACGGGCAGCAGCCGACTGAGAGCGATCTCCCTCGGGGTGGAGAACGCGAAGGCGGCGATGACGACGGTCAGAGCCAGCGGTGACAGCCGAGCGGCTTGCCAGCGGCCGGCGTAAGAGGGGCGGCGGCCTCGCAGCGGTCCGGGCGCTATCACATAAGGCATCATATCGTCGTTGATCGAGTCATAAAGGTTCATAGGCTCGCGGTTGCCATCATGACGGGACGGGCTCCGCTCGACGGTGCCTCGGCGCGTCTGCGGCACCGCACCCCTCGGGGGCGGTATGGGTGGGCGGACGGGCCGCGCGGGACCGATGCGGCGAGACGAGAGCGGGGCTTGGGTCATGGCGATGGTCGGGCTGTTCTGGGTCACGGCGGACGCGGTGTACGTGGGCTCTCCGCCGGCCGCCGACGGGGGCTGTGTCCGGCTGACCGCCGCGGGCCTGGATGCCGTGGGCCCCGACGACTCCCGGAGCTGGTCGTGGGAGGAGCTGCGCTCCGCGGTCGTCGCCGACGTTCCCGTCGAGGGCTCGTCGGGGCGGGCCGCGAAGCTACTCGGCTCGGTGGCGGCGGCCGCGGTCGGCGCGTTCCTCGGCGAGGGCCCGCGCGCGATGGTGCTGCGGCTGGAGACGCGGCACGGACCGGTGGAGGTGACCGTGCACGCGGCCGCTGCCGGAGGCTACGGCGCCGACGAGGCGGCGCTCTCACAGGACCTGCTCGCCCGCTTCGTGGCCGGAACCGCGGATCCGGGCGTCGTCGCGGCGTGGGGCCGTGAACACGCCTCGAACGGCACACCGAAGACGGCCGAGCGTGCCGCGCTGCTGCGTTCGTGGGCACAGGGGTGAGTCCGGAGCCGAGTCCGGGAGCACCCCGGCCGCGCGCGGGTGTCCGCGGGGTACGGATCGGGCGCGCGAAGGCAACCGGTCAGCCGCCCACCGGCAGGCCCGTCGGCTCCTTGATCCGCTTCATGATGATCTGCGAGTTGACCTCGGTGACGCCCGACAGCGCGGTCAGTTCCTCGATCCACAGGCGCTCGTACGCACGCAGATCCGCCACGGCGATGCGCAGCAGGCAACCGGGGCTGCCGAACAGCCGATAGGCCTCGATGACATCGGGGATGTCATCGAGCGCCGCCTCGAACGCCTCGACCGCCTCGCGGTCGCGCTTCACCTCGATGGAGACAAGCACCTCGAAGCTGCGCCCCACCGCCTCGGGATCGATGATCGCCCGATAGCCCCGGATCACTCCCTCCTGTTCCAGCTGGCGGACGCGCCGCATACAGGGGGAAGGGGTCAGACCGACCCGCTGCGCCAGTTCCTGGTTGCTCAGCCGACCGTCGCTCTGGAGCTCACGCAAGATTGCGCGATCAATCTCATCCATGACGCAATTGTCCACTACCGATGGGGCCGACTGAGCGGAAATTGGCAATCGATATGCGCCTATTCCCTTCTACCATTGCGCTATCCAGCGGGCGGACAACCCTCCGGAACCAAGGACCTCAGGGACAGGAGCCCACAGAGTGCGCAGGATCGTCGTCATCAGCACCGGCGGGACGATAGCCAGCCGTCGGCAGGGGCCCGGGTTCGCCGCGGACGCCCGGGGGCACGAGGTCATGGCGACCGCCCCGATGCCCGATGGCGTGTCCGTCGATGTGGTCGAACTCTTCCGGGTCAACAGTCCGCGTCTCACCACCGCCCATCAGCTCACACTGCTCCACACCGTGCACGAAGTGCTCTCCGACCCCGGCGTGGACGGCGTCGTCGTCACACACGGCACCGACACCCTGGAGGAGTCGGCGTTCCTGGTCGATCTGCACCATGACGATCCGCGCCCCGTGGTCTTCACCGGTGCGCAAATTCCCCTCGGGGCGGCGAACGGGGACGGACCGGGCAACCTCCACGACGCACTGGTGGCCGCCGCTACCCTGCGCGGGCTGGGTGTACTTGTCGTCTTCGCCGGCAAGGTCCACGCCGCTCGCGGCACAGTGAAGACAGAGACCCTGGCCGCCGACGCCTTCGCCGACCCGAGCGGCGCGCCGCTGGGCACCATGGGCTTCGGCCGGGCCTCCATCGAACGTCACCCCGAGCGCCCGGCCGCACTGGGCCTGCCCGCCCTCCCCGGCATCCCGCCGCGCGTCGACATGGTGCTGCACCACGCCGGCGCCGACACAGTACTGTTCGACGCGGCCGTGGACGCGGGCGCCAAGGGGATCGTCCTGGTCGCCACCGGTGCCGGCAATGCCACCCCCGACTTCGCCCAAGCCGTCGAATCGGCCACGTCCCGTGGCGTGCTCGTCGCTCTGACCACGCGGGTGGCGGCCGGTCCCGTCACCGAGATCTACACCCAGGGAGGCGCGGTCGACCTCGTCGCCGCCGGAGCCGTGCCGACCGGGACACTGCGCGCCGGTCAGGCCCGCATCGCCGTCCTGAGCGCGCTGCTCGCCGGCACGGACCGTACGGGACGGGACCGGGTACTGCGTCATGTGCTCGCCGAGCGGCGCACCAGTGCCGTCACCCCGGCATAGGCGGGCAGGCGCGGACAGCCCGGCGACCCCACAGCCCCGCAACAGACGGCCCCACAGGCCGGCAACCCGGCGCGGACGAACCCGCACCCCCGAATACATCCCGTCGTCCCCATCGCCTTTCTGGAGCCCTCAGCCCATGGCCGCGCCCGCCAGTCCCCCGTTCCGCACCGAGCACGACCTGCTGGGTGACCGCGATATCCCCCACGACGCCTACTACGGTGTGCACACCCTTCGGGCGGTGGAGAACTTCCCCATCACCGGCACCCCCATCTCGTGCTACCCGGACCTGGTCACCGCGCTCGCCTGCGTCAAGCAGGCCGCGGCCCAGGCGAACCGTGATCTCGGTCTGCTGACGGCGCCGCGCGCGGACGCGATCATCGCCGCCTGCGAGGAGATCCGCTCCGGGAAACTCCACGACCAGTTCGTGGTCGATGTGATCCAGGGCGGCGCGGGCACGTCGACCAACATGAACGCCAACGAGGTCATCGCCAACCGCGCACTGGAACTCCTCGGCGAGCAGAAGGGCCACTACGCGGCCTTGCACCCCCTGGAGCATGTCAACGCGGGGCAGAGCACCAACGACGTCTACCCGACCGCGGTGAAGATCGCTCTCGACTTCGCCGCCCAGCGTCTGCTGGATGCCATGCTCCGGCTGCGTACCGCATTCGCCGCGAAGGCCGACGAGTTCGCGGACGTGCTCAAGATGGGCCGTACACAGCTCCAGGACGCGGTGCCCATGACCCTGGGCCAGGAGTTCGCCACCTACGCCGTCATGCTCGACGAGGACCGTCAGCGCCTCACCGAGGCGCGGGCTCTGATCCGTGAGATCAACCTCGGTGGCACCGCCATCGGGACCGGGCTCAACGCCCACCCCCGGTACGCGGAGCTGGCCTGCCGCCATGTACGGGACCTCACCGGACTTCCGCTGGCCGTCGCCGCCGACCTTGTGGAAGCGACCCAGGACGCCGGGGCTTTCGTCCAGCTGTCGGGTGTGCTGAAGCGGATCGCCGTCAAGCTCTCCAAGACCTGCAACGACCTTCGGCTGCTCTCCTGCGGCCCGCGCGCGGGTCTCGCCGAGATCAACCTGCCGCCGGTGCAGGCGGGTTCCAGCATCATGCCGGGCAAGGTGAACCCGGTCATACCGGAGGTGGTCAACCAGATCGCCTTCGAAGTCATCGGCAACGACATGGCGGTGACCATGGCCGCCGAGGCGGGACAGCTCCAACTCAACGCCTTCGAACCACTGATCGCGCACAGCCTGCTGAAGAGCCTGACCCATCTGACGGCGGGTTGTGTGACCCTCGCCGAGCGTTGTGTCTCGGGCATCACAGCCAACCGCGAGCACCTCGCACACCTCGTCGGCCGCTCCATCGGTCTCGCGACCGCGCTGAATCCGCACATCGGCTACGAGCAGGCCACCGCTGTCGCACAGGAGGCCCTCGTCAGCGGCCGCAGCGTCCAGGATCTCGTGCTCGAGAGGAAGCTGCTGACGAAGGAGGAGCTCCAGCGCATCCTGCGACCCGCCAGCCTCGCCCGGCCACACGCACCCGGCTTGGAGTCCGGTCAACTTCACTGACGTGATTGACTGTTGGGGGCTGAGACAGCAGCCGCGCCGGGCAGCGACAGCCGCACACCGGCACCAGCACCGCCCGGACCGGAGAGGACCTGACATCGGTGACGCCGACCCTCAGCCCGCCGGACCACTGGACAGCGGACGAGCAGCACATGTGGCGGCAGTACCGCCGCGGTGAGTGGTGCGACGCCACCGAGGTCGGCGCAGCGGCGGTGCGGTCACTGCTGCTCACCGCCCCTGCTCCGGAGACCGGTCAGACAGCGAGGCTCCATCTGCGGGGTGCCAGGATCACCGGGGAGCTCGACCTGGCCGATGTCGGCGTCGGCGTGCCTGTCCGCATGCACCGATGCGGCTTCGAGAGCCCGCTGGTCCTGCGTGGGGCGCGCCTGGACGCCGTCGTACTCATCGACTGTGACCTGCCCGGCCTCGCGGCGAGCGGCGCGGCGACCGCTCGGGAGGCGAAGTTCGTCGACTGCCGGGTGACCGGCACCCTCGACCTGCGCTCCTTCACCGTCGGTGCCTGGCTCAGCCTCGACGGGTCCAGGCTCGAGGCCCTCCCGGGCCGCCCCGCACTGGACGCCCAGTCACTGAGTGTGGAGCAGGGGATGTCCGCCAGCGGGCTGCACTGCGAAGGCGCCGTGGATCTGGGCAGCGCGAACATCCAGGAGTACCTGGGCTTCCGCGCCGCACGACTGCTCGGCCCGGAGGCCCGGCTGCGCGCGCCCGAACTCGTCGTCGGGGGAAGCCTCCATCTCGACCGGGGCTTCGTCAACGAGGGCCCGATCAACCTCTACCGCGCGTCCATCGGCGGCTCGTTGCACATCGAGGAGGCGACACTGACGGGCAGGGGCACCGGCCGCGGCCAATCCGCGCTGGGGCTGGTGTGCGCGACCGTGGACGGCAACCTGCAGGGCGGCGAAGGTGTACGGGTGAGCGGCTGCATCGACCTGCGCGACACTCACATCCGGGGCACGGTCAACCTGGACGGCGCCCGGTTGAACCATCGCGACGGCCCCGCGATCCGGGGCTTCCGCATCCAGGTCGAAGGGGACCTCCACGCGCGGCGCGGTTTTGCCGCGGTGGGGGCACTGGAGTTCTCCGGCGCCAGGATCGGTGGTTCGCTGCTGCTGGAGGGTGCCGAGCTCACCGGGCACGACGGCATAGCGCTCCGGGCACGCAACCTGGTGGTGGGGGCACGCGTCGAATGCCGGGACATCACCGCGCGGGGCAGTGTGTGGCTCAGCAGCGGTGCCGTGGCGAGCGGGATCTCCTTCAGCGGGGCGGCGATCTCCGCCGGCCGGAACGGGGACGCGTTGATACTACGGCGCGTCACCGCGCCGGAACTGTCGTTGCGAATGCGTGCGGCACCGACCGGTTGCGTCCATATGAGCTTCGCCAAGTTCGGCGTCCTGTGGGACGACGGGGCCACCTGGCCCGGCGCGCTGGTGCTGGACGGACTGCAGTACGACGCGCTGCCCGGCCAGGTCTCCGCCGCCGATCGCCTCTCCTGGCTGGCGAAGGACCCCGCGGGCTTCGTACCGCAGCCGTACGAGCAGCTCGCCGCCCACTACCAGCGCGTCGGTCGCGACGCCGACGCCCGGACCGTACTGCTCGCCAAGCACCGCAGGCTGCGCGCCACCCTGCCCGCACCGCAGCGGTTCTGGGGGCTGCTCCAGGACCTGGTGATCGGCTACGGATACCTGCCCCGGCGTGCGGTGTGGCTGCTCCTGCTTCTGCTGGCCCTGGGGTCGGGAGTGTTCTCGGCGCACCATCCGAAACCGGTCGGCGACGGACCGTACCCCGTGTTCAACGCACCGCTGTACACACTCGACCTGCTGATACCCCTCACGGACCTGGGCCAGGACCGCTTCTACGCGGCGGATGGCCCGTACCAGTGGCTCGCCTTCCTGCTCATCTGCGCGGGCTGGCTCCTGGCCACCGTCGCCGCCACCTCCGCCAACCGGGTGCTGCGCCGCAACTGAGGCCGCCGAACCGCGGCACGGGCGGTCGGGGGATGACGGCGCGGCACCCCCGGTCATCAGGCAACGCCCTCGACCATGGACTCCTCCGCATCCGCGGCGCGGGCAGGCTCGGACGTCCGACGAGGCGCAGGCATTGACGAGGAGTGGGCGTGCCGGTTTCGCATACACAGCTGACGGCAGTCGTCCGCGCCGTCGCCGTCGTGACCCCGCTGGCCCTCGGGCTGGGCGCCTGGGGCACCGACCGGATGTCCTGGGGCGCCGCCTGCTCCTTCGGTGCGTACCTGGTCCTGGCGGCGTTCCCCTCGCTGGGCGAGCACCCGCGCTGCACGGTGATGCTCTGGGGTTGCCTCTACCTGAGCGCTGCGGCAGCCGCCGGAGCCGCCGCGGCCCGTGAACCGCTGGCGCTCGTCGCCGGTGCCATCCTGCTCGCGGGGCTCCAGGGGATGTTCGAGACGGCAGGGGGGCCGCTGCGGATGATCGCGGCCATGGCGGCCTTGTCCTTCCTGCTCGCCGGTGTGAACCTGGCCAGCGGCGTGCCGTGGTGGGAGTACGCGGCGGCGTTCGCCGTCGGCACGCTCTGGCAGACCGCCGTCACGGCGGCGACCGGCCCTGCCACCGGCCCCGCGGCACGTCAGGCCGTACGGCTGCGGCGCCGAGGTCTTCCGTTCGCGGGGCTGCTGGCGGTGATCGGCGCGGTGGGCACGGCGACGGCATGGTTCATCCCGCTGTCGCACTCGGTGTGGCTGACGACGTCCGCCCTGCGGGTGGCGAAGCCGCAGCCCGAGGAGTTCCGCCTCCGCGTACGTGCCCGCCTGCAGGGCACGATCAGCGGCGGGGTCCTCGCCGCGGTGCTGCTCACCCCCGTGCTGCCGAATCCGCTGCTGGTGGCCGGCGTCGCGGTCGCCGTCTTCGCGATGCAGTTGGTCGGACCCTCCCGCTACGGCTGGTGGACGCTGTGCCTCACCGTCGTCTCGCTGTTCTTCGGGATGCAGCACGGCACACGCGACTGGGAACTCGCGGCCACGAGGATCGGCCTCACCATCGGCGGGGCGGCTCTCGCGGTCCTCGCCTACGTCGTCTTCGCCTCCGTCGTCGTCGAGGGGTGGCTGCGCGCCCGGGGGGAGCGCAGCAGTGCCCGGCCGAGCCGGTCCGCGCGCCCGTAGCCGTCAGGGGTCGGACGATGTCCCATCCCACACCAGACCATGCTCCCCACACGGGACCCGCGGTAGATCCCTTGAATGCGCCGTACATATTTTCATTCCGCTGCCCACGGGGTACGGCTCCGTTGTGACCTATGTGAGCCCCGGCGGCGAGTACGCACGCGACAGCAGGTACCTCACCACCCGGATCACCGCTGATGGAAGCGACGGCTTCCCGGTGGAGCCGGGCAGGTACCGCCTGGTGGTCAGCCGCGCTTGTCCGTGGGCGAGCCGGGCGGTGATCGTACGGCGACTGCTCGGGCTCGAACATGCGCTGCCGATGGGCATCGCCGGTCCCACCCACGACGAGCGCAGTTGGACGTTCGACCTCGACCCGGGCGGGCGCGATCCGGTGCTCGGTATCGAACGGCTTCAGGAGGCCTACTTCGCCCGCGACCCCAGGTACGACCGGGGCATCACGGTTCCCGCGATCATCGACGTACCGACGGGCCAGGTGGTGACGAACGACTTCCCGCAGATCACCATCGACATGTCGGTGGAGTGGGAGCCGTATCACCGAGTGGGGGCGCCGCTCCTCTATCCGCCGGCGCTGCGCGCGGAGATCGACGCGGTGAACGACGTGGTGTACAAGGACGTGAACAACGGCGTCTACCGGGCGGGCTTCGCCGGTTCGCAGGAGTCGTACGCGAAGGCCTACCGGCGTCTCTTCGACCGGCTCGACTGGCTCTCGGAGCGGCTTGAAGGGTCCCGCTACCTTGTGGGCGACACGATCACCGAAGCGGATGTGCGGCTGTTCACCACACTGGTGCGCTTCGACGCCGTCTACCACGGCCACTTCAAGTGCAACCGGCTGAAGCTGGCGGAGATGCCGGTGCTCTGGGCGTACGCGCGGGACCTGTTCCAGACGCCGGGCTTCGGCGACACGGTGGACTTCGACCACATCAAGCGGCACTACTACCTGGTGCATCGGGACATCAACCCGACCGGGATCGTGCCGGTGGGACCGGACTTGGGGAACTGGCTCGCGCCGCACGAGCGCGCGTCGCTGGGCGGGCACCCGTTCGGGGCGGGCACAGCGCCCGAGCCGGTCGCGCAGGAAGAGGCGGTCCCGGCCGACCACACCCCCCTGAGGACCGCCCCGTAGCCCCCGGTTCCGGCGTCAGCGGGTGGAACGGGGCCAGGCGTCCCGGGCGGCCAGATCGAGGATCAGAGCGGCGATGTTCCAGGCGTCGTCCTCGCCACGGTGGTGGCGTCCCTCCAGCGGCAGTCCGGCAACGTGGAGCGCCCTGGCCATCCCAGGGCGCTTGCGCAGCCGGTAGGCCTCGGCGAAGACCGCCTTGGCGTTGGTGTGATGGCGTCCGAACGGGTACGGGACGGCGCCGGCGCTGCACTGCCTGGTGAACTGGTGGCGGTCGTAGTCACCCCAGCTTGCCCAGGGGCGGGCTCCCGACTGGTGTTCCCCGGCGAGAAGTCGGCATGCTTCGGCGAAATCCACCCCGGTGTCCACCTCTTCCTGGGTGAGGCCGGTCAGTTCGGTGCAGAAGGGGCTGACGGCGGACCGCGCGGGCCTGACGAGAATGCGGTGACGCGCCACCCGTTCACCTTCGCCGAGGTCGACCACCGTCAGTCCGATCTCGATGATCTCGCTGACCGCCCCTGACGGCGGCTCACCATCCCCGCATGTGGCCTCGACATCCACAACGTTCAGCAGTGGCCGTTCTGTTCCTTGCGTGCTTCTGGCATCCATACCGCTGACGGTACGGACGCGGTCCGCCCTTCGTCATCGCGTTTTCTCCGGAGGGCGCAGACCCTGAGCGCTCCGCTTGCCGGAACGCTGTCCGCCGTAGCGCTCGTGACGGTCACCGCCGACGAATGCCGGATGCGGCAACCCCA
>NZ_JBHXFA010000005.1:32958-48039 GCF_042724175.1 Streptomyces sp. NPDC127084 | reverse complement strand
GCGGGGTGGGCCGCGCGCGCGCGCGCGCGCCCCCGCGCCCGACCCCCGCCGCGCCCCCCCCCACAGCGGCTCAGGGGGGTCGCCGCTGAGGACGACCAGCCGCTTCGTGGGGCTCCGCGGCTCGCGGACCATGTCGCGCGTCACGAGGGGAAGGGCGGTCCCACCCCGGTCAGGGCGAACCAGTCGCCGTCGAGGAACTGCTCCTTCCAGGCGCCGACGTCCTTCTCCGGGAGTTTGTACTTCCTCGCGACCTCGGCGCTGGTGGCGTCCCCATACAGGACCACCATCACGATCCGCACTTTGTCCCCGACCGTGAGTTTCTCCTTCGGCTTGTCCGGCAGTTCGCTCAGCCGCAGGCAACCGCGGCTGTCGGCGCCCCTCGCGCCGTCGCCGCCGTCACCGCCCCGGCCTCCCGTACCGCCGAAGAACCCGTCGCCACCGCGACCGCCGTCACCGCCCCGCCAGCCGACGCCTGGCTCCCCGGGCTCGCCCGGCCGACCGAGCAGACCGCCCCGGCTGCCGTCCGAGCCCTGAGCCGCTTGGTCGCCGCGACCCGCGGGAGGTGGTGGTGTGGGTGCGCTGTGCGATGGGGTCGCGGCGCATGCGCTGCCGAGGGTGAGGGCCGCCGCGGTCGCCGCGAGTATCGCAGGACGCAGCCACAGGCTTCTGGACATGGGGACTCCATTTCGTGAATCGGGGTTCTGTTCTCACACGCTGGGTGCGAGGATGCCCCGGCCTGCCGGGGCCTCCTCGTGGCCGGCACGGCCCGGCCGACCGGGGCCGGTCCGGGCCATCGGATGGCGGGGATCAGAAGATCCCGACGCCGCCTGGGCCACCGGTGCCGCCGAAGATCCCAGTGCCGCCGGGACCGCCGGTGCCGCCGAAGATCCCGTCGCCGCCCGGGCCACCCTTGCCGCCGAAGATCCCGTCGCCGCCCGGGCCACCCTTGCCGCCGAAGATCCCAGTGCCGCCGGGACCGCCCGTACCACCGAAGATCCCGGTACCGCCCGGACCACCCGTACCACCGAAGATCCCGGTACCGCCCGGACCACCCGTACCACCGAAGATCCCGGTACCGCCCGGACCACCCGTACCGGCCCTCACCTCGGGGTGATGGTCGGCGAGGCTCACAACCGGCGCGGCGGGCTTCGGGGCAGCCATGGCAGTGGCCGGAAAGAGGGCCGCCCCGCCGATCATCGTGGCCGAGGCGAGCACCGCCACGACGCGGAAGCGCGGACGCTTGGGGCGGGAAATGTCATGGGTGTGGATATTGCGAGACATGGTTTTTCCTCCTTGAGATTTGCTATTCAGCGATTGTTGACAGTGCCATTGTTGATAGGCACGGTATTGCCGTTTCCGATAATGATGACGACGTTCCCCCGCCCGATACCCTGGTTTCCACCGCCACCACGCTTGTTACCGTGCTTTCCATGGCGCCAATGGTCACCTTGAGGGGCCGCTTTGGCGGTGACCGCCGTGTGGGGCGAATCCGTGGCCGCGAAAGCGCTCGTGGGCAGCAGCACGCCTCCCGCGGCCAAAGCAGTCGAGGCACTCAGAACGACAAGACGCCGGGTGCGGGAAGTGCGAGCCATGGTGATTCTCCTTCTCGGGATGAGAATGTCCACGTGATTCACGTGAACTCATGACTCAATTAACCCCCGGATACGAACCCCCGTCATGCCGCTGAAACTCGGGACTTGACAAATCGCCGGCAGTGCGCTTTTCACCTATCGTGGCTTCAGGTAGCGATCTCCGTACGCGGATGGAGCTGAGGACGTGCCGCCCGAGCCGGCCCAGGTACCCGGGAAGCAGTCATGGGGACCGCTGCTGGCCGTATGCGCCGGATACTTCATGGTGATCTTGGATGTGACGATCATCAATGTCGCCGTGCCGGTCATCGGCCGGGACCTGTCGGCCTCGCTCACCGCGATCCAGTGGATAACCGACGGGTACACGATGGTGTTCGCGGGGCTGCTGCTGACCGGTGGCGCGCTGGGCGACAGGCTGGGCAATCGCCGGATCTTCTGTATCGGCGTGGGGGTCTTCATCGCGTCATCCGCGGCGTGCGCACTCGCGCAGAACACGCAGGCCCTGGTCGCCGCCCGGCTACTGGAAGGGCTCGGCGCCGCGCTGATCGTGCCCGGATCGCTGGCATTGCTCCCACAGGCCTACCCGGACACGGTCACCCGCGCCCGCGCCTTCGGGCTCTGGGGGTCGCTGGCGGGCATCGCAGCCTCCGCCGGGCCGTTGCTGGGTGGACTCATCGTGTCCACCGTGGGCTGGCGATGGGTGTTCTTCATCAACGTGCCCGTCGGGATCGTCTGTATCGCGCTGACGCTGCGTCTTGTCTCGCGCTCGCCCCGGCACCCCGCGCGAGCCCTGGACTGGCCGGCTCAGGCAGCGGTCGTGACGGCGGTGGCAGCCCTGACCGCGACACTCAACGAGGCCGGACGGCGTGGCTGGTCCGATCCGGTCGTGCTCGCCGGGGCCGGGCTGACAGTGCTGGCCACCGCGGCGTTCGCGGTACGCGAGCGGCTCGCCCGGTCACCCGCGCTGCCCCTGAACCTGCTGTGCTCGCGCGCGATGAGCGGGGGGGCCGCCATCGGCTTGCTGTTCAACTTCGCCTTCTACGGCATGATCTTCACCGCGAGCCTGGAATTCCAGCACCAGCGTGGGTACAGCGCCATCGGCGCCGGAGCGGCGCTGTTCCCGGCGGTGGCGATGACGATGTTCGCCTCCGTACTGTCGGGACGGTTGAGCCGTCGCACGGGCCACCGCCCCCTGGTGGTCTCCGGGATGCTCCTGGCCGCCCTGGGACTGGCGGGCTGGGCCGCCGCGGGAGACGACCCCGCCTATCCGTTGCTTGTTGCACCGATGATGGCCGCGGGCTTCGGTACCTCCTTCGCCCTCACCGGCTCGACCGCCACGGTGATGGGTGCGGCGCCGACGGAATACTCGGGGACCGCATCCGCCCTGTTCAACACGACGCGGCAGATCGGCAGCGCCACGGGTGTGGCGCTGGGCGGCACGTTGCTCATCACCGCATCGGACTACGGCTCGGGGCTGCGCACCAGCATGGCCGTGGGAGCGCTGGCCTATCTGACCGCCGCGGGACTCGCGTGGCGGTGCGTGCCGCGGAAGACGGAAGGGGCGTAGTCGGCCGCCCGGAGCCCGCGCCGGGTCCGCCGGGGCCTGGCAGGATTCGCGGCCGCTCGGCTCACCAGGTGTGGGCCACGTCCACGATGAGCTTGCCGCGCGACTGCGTCACCCTGAAGGGGAGCCTGGCCCGCACACCGAGCCCGACCTGCGTCTGGCCTTCGAAACTCGATCCGAACCTGGCGTCCCTGAAGGTCTTGTACCCGGTGACGTCCACGCCCGGCAGTGGCTTCCCCGCCCGGCCCGCGTAGGTCTGCCGCAGGGTGTTCGGATCGCAGCTGGGTGCCGAGACGAAGATCTGCAGGATGGCGCCTCCGGCAACGCGCATCGCGTCTCCGGAACCGTCCCGGCGGAAGGCGTCCACGTATCCCACCCGGTAGCCGAGCCGCGGTGCGGCCCCGCCGACCTCGAAGACCATGCGGTCGTAGCACCGCTCCCGACTCGTCCTGATGTTCTTCAGCGACTTCCCTACGGCGTCCTCGGCGGACTCGGCGGACTTGGCGCCACTCCCCCAGACGGTCGAGCACCCGGCAGCCGCGACCGGCGCCCGGTGTGGAGCGGAGCCGGCCGGGCCCGCACCGCTCATCACTCCCGCAGCCGCCACGACAAGACCCACGCCCGCTGCCCACAACCTCCGCATGACCCACTCCCGACCTTGATTCGTACAGGTACACGCATCGAGACGGACGGGAAGCGTGACAACCTCGAACCGCTCCGCACCCGTCATTCAACGTCCGTCATAGCCGAAATCGCCTTGAATCTACCAGTGGAAGTGGGTCTGTGACGTGTTGCCAGTTTCTCTCGCCTCCGATGCCACCCGCCCCGCCGCGTTCGGGTGACTTTTCGCGAAGCCTCCGCGTCGCCTCGTTCACACCGCCGACGGCGGCGGAGGAGGCCGGTAGCCTGACACCTCCGCTCCGCTGCCCACCGATGGGTGACCTGGCCCGTCAGCCGGGAGGCACCGCTGCCCATCGCCACCCTTTTCGAGGAACCCCGATGGATCTGCGTATCGAAGACCGCGTGTATCTCATCACCGGCGCCTCCTCGGGGATCGGTGCCGCAGTCGCCAAACTGCTGGCCGCCGAAGGGGCCAAGGTCGTCGGTGTCGCCCGCAAGCCATGGACGATCGACACCCCCGGTGGGCGGGGCAGCACCATCACCGCGGATCTGGCGGAGCCGGAGACCGCGGAGTACGTCGTCAGGCAGGTCGTCGAGCGGCACGGACGGCTGGACGGACTGGTCAACAACGTCGGAGCGGTGCGGTCCCACCAGGGATTCCTCGACATCGCCGACAAGGACTGGGGGGCGGCGTTCGAAACCAACTTCCACTCGGCCGTGCGGATGACCCGGGCTGCTCTGCCCGTTCTCATGCAGTCCGACGCCGCTTCCCTTGTGCATGTCGCGAGCGAGGCCGCCCGCCTCCCCGAACCCGCCATCGCGGACTACGCGGCGGCGAAGACCGCCCTTCTGTCGGTGTCCAAGTCTCTTGCCGGTGAGTTCGGGCCGCGGGGCGTGCGTTCGAACGTCGTGCTGCCCGGGCCCACCCGGACCGCTCTGTTCGACGCGCCCGGCGGTTTCGCCGAGCAGCTCGGCGAGCGGTTCGGACTGCCCGCAGACGAAGCGGTCGACCACTTCATCCGTGAGGTGCGCCGACTGCCGTCGGGGCGGATCGGAAGCCCGGACGATGTCGCTCCGGTCGTGGCCTATCTGCTCTCGCCACTGGCCTGCCAAGTCACCGGATCCGAATGGGGCGTTGACGGGGGCGCCCTGCGACAGGTGTGAGCAGCGCCGGCGTCCTGGGCGCACTTGCCAGGCCCCGCGTACCGCTCACTCGTTTTCGCGATGCGGTTCCGGCCGCCTCAGTATGCGGTCCGCGGTGGTACGGTGTCGCTCTCGTCCCGTAGGGCGAAGGCAACACAACTGAGCGGCGACTTGTGACAGTCACACGTGCACGTGCCACCGTCATGGCAACGGTCGCACCCCGAAACCACGCGGTCACGTCCCAAGGCGCTTTCTCACTTCTCTGGAGCGCACCAATGACAGCAGAAGTCACCGCAACCGGCAGCGTCGAAGCGACCACAGCACTGCTCCGGGCAGAGCTTCCTCAACTGGAGAAGCAGCAGGAGGTGTTGCAGGCGGAGCTTGCAGTGGTCTCCGAGCGGCTGGAATCAGTGCGCGGCGCACTGACGGCGCTGAGCGTCCTGTCGGCCACCAACCTTCCCCGTCCTCGCACCACCGCCGACGAGAACATCACCCCTGCCGCGGGGCAGCGTTCGCAGAAGCCGGACCCGGGCACGGTGGTGGAGCAGGGGGGCCAGGCGGCGGAGTCCGCGCCCGCGGTCGCGCGGGAGGCCGCCACCGAGCCGAGTGGGACCAAGTCGGCCCGCAAGCCCCGCAAGGCCACCGCCGGTACGGCGAAGCGCGTCACGGCCAAGGCGGTAGCCAAGCAGACGGACGGGCGCCGCCCCTCCAGGAAGCCGGTAGCCGCCAAGGCGTCGAAGTCCAACGGAGCGTCGGCTCCGGAGCCCTCGGTGCAGCGCGCCGCCGTGGACGGCAGCGGACTCACCGACCAGGTACTGGCCGTTCTCGGCCGCAGGGCCGGAACGGCGCTGCGCGCTCGTGACGTGGCACAGGAGATCGGCCGCGCCGACAGCGCCGGCAACATCAACACCGTCCGCAGCACCCTGGACCGCCTCGTCGCCACCTCCCGCGTCCACCGCGCGGGGCGCGGACTGTACGAAGCGGCCGACCACTGACACGTGCCGCGTTCGCGTCGCGGGAACCGACCCGCTGCCGCTGTGGATTCCACGGCGACAGCGGGTCTTCCTGTCTTCCTCGGGCTGTGCGCGCAGGTCGCGTGGCTTGCCGGCCGCCAGGAAGCAGGTGGTTGATGAGCCATCAAGTTTGTTCGGATACCGGTCAGTTGCGTTCCAGCATCGAACACAAGTCAGTCAAATGTTGTGAGGTATCAGGCGACCGCGACGCGACCGGCCACGAAGACCCGTGCCGTCTCGGCGACACGGTGACCGAGGTGTTCGGCAGTGGCGACATCAGCCGTGTGGACGGCTTCGGGACCCTCGTCCGCGTTGGTCTGGGCGCCCGCACCGAGAAAGATCCCGAGGCGGTTGAGGTCGTTCTCGGAGCCGGTGCTGGAGTTCCAGCCGGGCTTGAGGCCAAGACCGACCCAGTGCATACCGTGCTGGGCGGCGAGGATCTGGAAGTACTGCAGGGTGTGCAGCTTGTCTCCGCTCTTGGAACCGGAGTTGGTGAAACCGGCCGCCAACTTGCCCTGCCAGGCATCGGTGAACCAGCGCTTCGACGTGGCTTCGGCGAAGGCGTGGAAGGCGCCTGACGCGGTACCCATGTAGGTGGGTGAGCCGAAGACGACCGCATCGGAGCGGTCCAGCAGCTCCCATCCGGCTTCGGTGATCTCGTCGACCTTCACCAGATGAACCTCGGCGCCACCGCGGGCCGCGCCCGCGGCCACGGCCCTGGCGATGACGGCGGTGTGCCCGTAGCCGGAGTGATAGGCGATCGAGACAACAGGGGTAGTCACGTGAGTGCTCCTCGTAACGAGTGATGACATGCGGGTGCGAGCGGCGCCACCCGACAGCGGCGCCTAACAGAAGGTAAGCACTTTCATTTGGAAAGCGCAAACCTTTGGTTTGCGCTTTGTGCTGCCGGGCCCGGACCTCCGCCCGCCGCTGGTGCTCCGCGCGCCGCAGGATCATGCTGGTCAGTAGCGCCCTGGCCTGCGCAGGACTCCGCGCGAAAGCGCGCACACGGACAAGCGACGGCGAGATGACCGCGATGGAGCAGCCTCCTACCCCTTCCCCTTCCGCAGCACGGCCGGGCGCCCCGGACGACCGCCCCGGTTGCGAGCCGCTGGACGAACAACTGCGTGAATGGGCGTTCACCCAGCATCCCTGCGCCTTGGCCGTCTTCGACGGTGCCCTGCGGCTGGTCCGGGCCAACCCCGGTATGGCGGAAGAACTCGGTCTCGCCGAGGCCCCGGCCCCGGGGCTGCTCCTGGCGGAGATCGTCCCCGGACCGATGGGAGAAGCGGCCGAGGCGGCGCTGCGCAGGGCGCTCGGCACCGGAGAGCGCCAGGAGACCCGGCTGCCGCTCACATCCGGGCAGCCCGCGACAGCGATCCCCCTGTGCGACTCCGACCGGCAGGTCCGCGGTGCTTGCCTCGTGGTGCACCGCATCGCCGACACCACCCGGCACGATTCCGCGACTCAGCGCGAGCTGCTCCTCGCCGAAGCGGCGCGCATCGGCACCAGCCGCGAACGCACCACCACGATGACGCTCCAGCGCAGCCTGCTCCCTCACACGCTCCCCCACCAGGCCGCGCTCGACATCACCAGCCGCTACCTCCCCGCCGGAGGTGACACCGGTGTGGGCGGCGACTGGTTCGACGTCATCCCACTGTCCGGCGCACGAGTCGCACTGGTCGTCGGCGATGTCGCCGGCCACGGCATCCGTGCCTCCGCGACCATGGGCCGGCTGCGCACCGCGGTGCGCACCCTCGCCGACGTCGACCTGCCCCCCGACGAACTGCTCACCCATCTCGATGACCTTGTCATCCATCTGACCACGGACGACACGCCGAGCCACGACGCCCCAGAGACCGAATCCGGCGTCGGCACCACCTGCCTCTACGCCATCTACGACCCCACCAGCCGCCACTGCATCCTCGCTCGGGCGGGACATCCCCCGCCCGCCATCGTCACACCGGACAGCGCGGTGTACTTCCTCGATGTCCCGGCCGGTCCGCCGCTCGGCCTCGGGGGCCTGCCGTTCGAGACCGTCGACATCGAGCTGCCCGAAGGCACCGTGCTCACCCTGTTCACGAACGGGCTTCTCCAGCCCCACCACCATGACATCGACGAGACGCTCGACACGATGTTCACGACCCTGGCCCGCCCGGCCTCCACACTCGACACCCTCGCCGACCGTCTCCTCACCACTCTTCTCACCCGGCCGCCGAGCGATGACATCGCTCTCCTACTGGCCCGCACCCGCACCCTCGGTACCGGGCAGATCGCCGGCTGGACACTCCCCGACGACCCCGCGATCGTCGCCCAGGCCCGGCACCACGCCGCCGACCAACTCATCAGGTGGCAGATCCCGGACACCACGTACGTCACCGAACTCATCGTCAGCGAGCTGGTCACCAACGCCATCCGCTACGGCACTCCGCCCATCGAGCTCCGCCTCCTCCGCCACGACAACACCCTGACCACCGAGGTCTCCGACACCAGCAACACCAGCCCGCATCTGCGCCGCGCGCGCACCTACGACGAAGGAGGCCGCGGGCTGCTCCTCATCGCCCAGCTCGCCCATCGCTGGGGCACTCGCCACACACCGACCGGCAAGACCATCTGGACCGAACAGGCTCTCCCCGCCAGGGCGTGAGGGCACGTCAGGGTGCCCGGGCTCGCGCGGGCGGTGCGCGTCAGCCGTTAGCGGCTTCCGCCCCACCCTGGCGGAACACCGGCTTGGCCCAGTCCGGCGGATCCGGAGGCGGACCCGGATACCCCGCGGACGCGGCGACCAGGGTGTCCACCCGTGTCGGAGGGTGAGCACCGGCACCGCCCCCGCCCAGCGTGCCGGCGCGCATGGCCGCGACGAACTCCAGACAGGAGTCGAAGCGGTCGTCCGGCACCTTCGCGAGTGCCTTCGCGAGCACACCGTCGAGTCCGGGCTCGCTGCCGGGCCGTCGCTCGCTCAGGAGAGGCGGTTGGTCGTACTGGTGCGCCCAGAGCAGCGCGATGTCCTCGTCGCGTTGGAAGGGCGGCTTACCGGTGAGGGTCTCGTACACGACACAGGCAAGGCTGTAGAGGTCGCAACGAGCGTCCACCGGACGGCCGGAGATCTGTTCCGGTGCCACATAGTCGAGGGTGCCGACGAACTCGCCGACGGTGGTGAACCCGGTGAGCGACAGCGACTTCTTCGTCAGTCCGAAGTCGGTGAGATAGACATGCTCGGGGTGATCGCTGTCGGTGCCCCTGGCGACCAGGATGTTGCCGGGCTTGACGTCCCGGTGGACCAGGTCGTGCTCGTGCGCCGCGTCGAGCGCCGACGCCACCTGCGCGGTGATGCGGATGGCGGTGGCCGTGGGCAGCGGTCCGTCGCGGTCGAGCAGGGCGCGCAGGTCGAGACCGGACACATAGCGCATGGCGATGTACAGGATGCCCTCGGTCTCGCCCGCCTCGAAGATCGGCACGATATGGGGGTGGTCGATCGCGGCGGCCACGCGCGACTCATGGGTGAATCGGCGCCGGAAGGTGTCGTTGCGGGCGAGCTCGGGAGCGAGCAGTTTGAGGGCCACCGTGCGGTCCAGGCGCAGGTCCCGTGCCCGGTACACGACGGCCATGCCGCCGCGTCCGATCTCACGTTCCACGCGGTAGCCCGCTATCTGCTCGCCGATCAGGCCGGAGGGCCGTCCGGCGTACGGGTTCGCCTCGCCCGGCGCCGGATCCATCAGCGGGCCCCTGGGCGCTCGTCGTCCCGTTCCGGCGCGGACCGTGCCGGCGCGGCAGGCCGCTCCAACATGAGCGAATTCTATCCGGCGGGCCGCGGCGGCGCCCGGCGTGATCGCGGGCGTCCGCCACCGCCGGACCGCGTCGGCGTCCCGCCTCCGTGTGGCCGCGCGGCGGGGTGCCGATGCGGGTGCCGCCGGGCTGCCGCCCGGCAGGCTTCAGGACTTGGCCGGGTCCACGGCCGCCGTCCCCTGGGCCAGGGCGTTCCGTGCCGCGGTGAGCGCCTCTTCCCGGTCCTCGGGTACGAGGCCGATACGGGTGCGCCGGTCGAGCAGGTCGGCTTCGTCGAGGGCGCCCTCGTGCCGTACCGCCCAGAACAGTTCCGCCCGGGTGGTCGGGTTGCCCGGAAGGACGGGCCGAGCCAGCTCGGAGTCTGCGAGGGCCAGAGCGTGGATGGCGGGCGCCTCCGTGCCGTAGCGGCGGACCAGGCGCCGGGGTGCGCTGAGCGTCGCCAGGTTGCCGGGGCGGGCGGCGCCGACGAGGGGCGTGTCGGCGGTTCGGCACGGTCCGGCGGTCAGTCCTCGCGCGGCGACGGCGCGGTCCACGGCGTCCTGGGCCATGCGGCGGTACGTGGTGAGCTTTCCGCCGACGACGGTGACCACGCCTTCGGCCGAGGTGAGCACGGCGTGCTTGCGGGAGATGTCGGCGGTGCGGCCGGATTCTTCCGCTCCGGAGGTGTCGAGCAGGGGACGCAGACCGGCGAAGGCCCCGACGACGTCGTCTCGGCTGAGTGGGATGTCGAGCGCGGAGCCGAGCGTGTCGAGCAGGAAGCCGATGTCCGTCTCGGGCACCTCGGGCACGTCCGGGATGTCCCCGTCCACCGGTTCGTCGGTCAGCCCGACGTACACCCGGCCGTCGCCCTGCGGGAGGACCAGGACGAAGCGGTTGCTCTCCCCGGGAATGGGGATGTGCAGGCCCGCCGAGAGGCCGCCGAGGGACTCGGTGCGCAGCACGAGGTGAGTGCCCCGGGAGGGGCGGAGCCGGATGTCGCCGACGAGGCCGCCGGCCCAGACTCCGGTCGCGTTGATGACGGCCCTGGCCCGGATCTCGATGGTCTCACCGGTGAGTTCATCGCGGACGGTGGCGCCGCTACCGGTCAGCTTGAGCGCGCGGGTGCGGGTGAGGACACGGGCGCCGTGGGCCGCCGCGGTCCGGGCGATCGCGGTGACGAGGCGGGCATCGTCGGCGAGCTGGCCGTCCCAGGACAGCAGCCCGCCGCGCAGACCGGTGGGGCGCAGCGCGGGAGCCATGTGCCGGGTCTCGACCGCGGAGAGCGTGCGCGGGGCGGGGAGCGTGCGCCGCGAGGTGCGGGCGGCGAGCCGCAGCATGTCACCTGCGAGGAATCCGGCTTGGGCGAGGGCGGACTGACCGCGCGAGACAAGCGGGGTGAGCGGCAGGACGAACGGCTGAGCCCGAACGAGGTGCGGGGCGGTGCGTTCCATCAGGATGCCGCGCTCGACGGCGCTCTCGTGTGCGACGTCGAGCTGGCCGGTGGCCAGATAGCGCAGGCCGCCGTGGATCAGCTTGGAGCTCCACCTGGAGGTGCCGAAGGCGAAGTCATGGGCGTCGATGGCGGCGACACTCAGGCCGCGCGTGGCCGCGTCGAGGGCGACGCCGGCACCGGTGGCGCCGAGTCCGACGACGAGCACGTCCACCTGGCCGCCCTCGGCCAGCAGGGCGAGTTCGCGGGCGCGGCGGGCCGCGGTGAGCGACGAGGACGAAGCGGTGGTGGCGTGCGGGGCGGCGGCGGGGCGGCTCATGGGGCGAGGATCCTCTCCAGAAGGGTCCGCAGCTCTTCGAGGAAGGCCGCGTCGGTGAGGCGGGGGTCGGCCTCGTCGGTCATCGTGCGCAGCGAGAGTGTGAAGGACTGGACGACGAGCAGCAGCGCACGGGCTTGCAGGTCGATGTGCTCCGTGCGGACGGACCCATCCGCGTGGCCTTCCGCCAGGGCTGCCGTGATCAGCCCGAGCAGCGCCTCCTGGCTGGCGCCCCGGCGGTCGAGCACGTACGGCAGGAGCAGTTCGGGATCGACGTCGATGATCTTGTGGAACAGCGGATGGGCCCGGAAGGCGCCGACTCCGGCCACGAGGCCGTCCACAAGCCTGGTCCGGGTAGGGGTCCCCTCCTCGGCCGCGGGCATGGCGGCCACCGCGACGCTGATCCATTCCCTGGTCATCAGATCCCCGACGAGCGAGCGCACGTCGGGCCAGCGACGGTAGAGCGTCATCCGGGAGACACCGGCGCGACGGGCGACGTCGGTGAGCGTGGTGCGGCGCACGCCGACGGCCAGGACGCAGTCGCGTGCCGCGTCGAGTACGGCATCTTGGTCCGCATGGTTGTGACGAATGGGCGTCATCTGTCACAGTGTAATGCAGTGCAGGGGCGAGTGAGCCGGAGGGGACGCGCGAGCGCACCCCCGCCGGGACCCCGGGCCCGCGGCCAGGGGAGACCGAGCCCCAGGCCGTATGGGAGAACTGGCGCAGTCCGTCCGAAGGGCGGGGCTCGCGGAGTCCGGGTATACGCCGGGCCTCGCAGCCGGGCGGGAGTACTCGTTCACGGCCCGGCAGCCCTCGCGGCACTGCGCCCCCGCGAAACCGACGGTGAGGAAAGACTCGAGTGATGTCGACCGACATGTTGTGGAGCGGCTGGGGAGACCCGGCCAAGGCGGCCCCGCTGCCTGAATCGGTGACCGGCCTGCTGCGCGACCTGCTCGGAGTCGTGCCCCGCGAGAGCGGTCCCGCCGAGCTGGGCGACATCCCGGTCGCCGGAACCCCGCTCGGAGACAAGGCGCTCCGGACGCTCGCCGAACGTGTCGGCGGGGCCGAGAACGTGCGGACCGACGCCGAGAGCCGGCTCCGGCACACCCGCGGCAAGTCGACCCCGGACCTGCTGCGCATCCGCGCCGGGGAGACCGACGACATCCCGGCCGCGGTCGTGTTGCCGGGCAACCACGACGAGGTGCTCGCCGTGCTGCGCGTCTGCGCCGAGCTCGACCTGGCCGCCGTGCCTTTCGGCGGGGGCACCTCGGTCGTGGGCGGTCTGGCTCCTCAGGGCGGGCGGCTGTTCATCGCGCTGGACCTGCGCCGGCTGGACGGCCTGACCGCCCTGGACGAGGTCTCCCGTACCGCAACCCTCCAGGTGGGTCTGCGCGCGCCGCAGGCCGAAGCACTGCTGAACGAGCGGGGCTTCACCCTGGGGCACTTCCCGCAGTCGTACGAGTGGGCCTCCATCGGCGGGTTCGCCGCGGCGCGCTCCAGCGGACAGGCGTCCGCCGGGTACGGCCGCTTCGACGAGATGGTACTGGGCCTGACCGTGGCCACCCCGGAGGGCACCCTGGACACCGGCCGTGCTCCCCGGTCGGCCGCAGGACCCGATCTGCGCCAGCTCGTCCTCGGCTCCGAGGGCGCTCTGGGTGTCATCACGTCGGTCACGGTCAGGATCCGCCCACTGCCGCAGGTCCGTATCTACGAGGGCTGGCGCTTCCCGTCGTTCGAGGCCGGTGCGGCGGCGCTGCGCAAGCTCGCCCAGGACGGCCCCCGGCCGACCGTGCTGCGCCTGTCGGACGAGTCGGAGACCTTCATCGGCCTGGCGCAGCCGGACAAGATCGGCAGCGCCGATCCGTCGGCCGCAGGATGCATGGCGATCGCCGGATACGAGGGCACCGCCGAGGACACCGCGGAGCGGCGTGAGCAGGCACGGAAGGTGCTGCTGGCCTGCGGCGGCGAGTTCGCGGGCGAGGAGCCGGGCGAGCGCTGGGCACACGGCCGTTACAACGCCCCCTACCTGCGGGACTCACTGCTGGACGCCGGGGCGTTCGCGGAGACGCTGGAGACGGCCACGTTCTGGTCGAATCTGCCGGTCCTCTACGACGCGGTGCGCCAGGCCCTGACCGCCAAGCTCACAGAGGCGGGCACGCCGCCGCTGGTCATGTGCCACATCTCACATGTGTACGAGAACGGCGCGTCGCTGTACTTCACCGTGGTCTCGGCACAGGGCGAGGATCCGGTCGCCCACTGGGCGCCGGTCAAGCAGGCCGCCAATGACGCGATCGTCGAGGCCGGTGGCACCATCAGCCACCACCACGGTGTAGGCACTGACCACCGCGACTGGTTCGCCCGCGAGATCGGCCCGGTCGGGGTACGCGTCCTGCAAGCCGTCAAGGCGGAGCTCGACCCCTCGGGCGTGCTCAGCCCCGGCATCCTGATCCCGATCCGCTGATCCCGAGCCGCTGATCCCGCCGCCCCGCCGAAGCGCGCCGGCACCCGTCACCACCCACCAGCCAGAGCCACCGACCCCTCACCCGGCCGGCCTTCCGAAAGGCGCACACATGCGACAGTTCACCGCCGTCGTCAATCCCACCGCTGGAGGCTCCAGCGGAGCGGCCGGGCTGCTGGTCGTGGCCCGGCTGCTGCGGGAGGCGGGTGCCGAGCTCGACACCCAGTACAGCCGGAGCCTGGAGCACGCGCAGGAGCTCGCGCGCCAAGCCGGTGAGCAGGGTCGTGTGGTGCTCGCCGTGGGCGGTGACGGGATGGCCGGCTGCGTGGGCGGGGCGCTGAGCGGCACGGACACGGTGCTCGGCCTCGTACCGGCGGGACGCGGCAATGACTTCGCCCGCGCGCTGGGGCTGCCCACCGATCCGGCCGAGCTGGCCGGTGTGCTGCTGAACGGCACGCCCCGGCCGGTCGACACGATCGAGGTCGAGTCGGCCGTGCATACCAGGACGTCCGTGCTGGGCAGTGTCTATGCCGGGGTCGACGCGGTCGCCAACCTCCACGCCAACTCCGCCAAGCTGCTGCGCGGGGCCGCCTCCTACTACGCGGGCGGCCTGCGGGCCATGGCGACCTGGCGGCCGGCCGCGTTCCGGGTCACCGTGGACGGTGCCGAGTACGAGCGCAGCGGCTACACCGTGGTCGCGGCCAACTCGGGCTACTACGGATCGGGGCGCAATATCGCCCCGGGCGCACGGATCGACGACGGCCTGCTGGATGTCGTGATCATCAGGCACGCACCAAGGCACCTGTTCTTCGCGATGATGAACGAGCTGAAGACGGGCGCCCATGTGGAGCGGCCGGAGGTCGAGATCGTGCGCGGCCGGGAAGTGCGCATCGAGGCCGACCGTCCTGTCCCGTACGGAACGGACGGCGAGGTCAACGCCACACTCCCGGTGACGGCCAGGGTCCAGCCGGGCGCCCTGAAGGTACTGCACTGAAGTACACCGCCCAGAACGGTCTCGCATTGAACTCAACGTGCCGCACCGGCACTTGACCTGACCCCCATGGCCCAGCGGGGCCCACCCCACGCGGGGCCCCCCCGGGGGTTTACCTGGCCACACCCCCACCCCCCTGTGGGGGTTGTGGCCTAATAGTCGCGGGGCGGG
>NZ_JBHXFA010000005.1:0-32948 GCF_042724175.1 Streptomyces sp. NPDC127084 | reverse complement strand
TGTCTGCCTCGCTTTTACCCCCCCCCGACCGGTCGGCTTTTGAACTCAACGTCCCCCCCCGGCCTTTTACCTCACCCCACGGCCCCCGGGGCCCCCCCCTCACGGTGTCGCCCCGTGGGTTTTTCGCTGCTCACACCGCACCCCCTTGGTGGCTTTTGTCCGAAATGGGACGGGGACGGTTCACCCAATTCAGACTCTTGTGGCGGCAATCACAGAAACCGGCACTTGCCGTAGACCGTCCATATTCGGATCCTAGGAATTCCCCAGGCGGTTCTCATCTTTATTCCACGAACCGCAACAGACGGGACCTCCCTGAACGAATCACGCGAAAGGCCGAGCCATATGCGGCTGTCTCTTCTCCCCCAGAAGGCCACATCCAACGCCTTCCGCCGCCTCGCGGGTGGCACCGTCGGCGCCACCCTTCTGCTCGGCGCCAGCGCAGCCCTCCTCCCGACCCAGGCATCGGCAACCCCCGCCAGCCCCCAGCGGATTGACGTCTGGATCAAGCACGCACTGCTGGTCATGAAGGCAGAGGGAATTCCCGGGAGCCATGAGGGCATCCGCCGCAATCTCATACGCGAGTCGGGGGGCGACCCATTCGCCATCAACCTCTGGGACTCGAACGCCAGGGCCGGCATTCCCTCCAAAGGCCTCATGCAGGTAATTGATCCGACATTTCGGACATACCATGTAAATGGAACCTCATGGGACATATATGACCCAATCGCCAACATCACCGCCGCATGCAATTACGCGGCGAAGCGCTACGGGTCCATCGACAACGTCAACGGCGCGTACTGAGACCTGCCCCGCCTCCTCGGAATCCCGCCCGTGAAAGCGGAACAAACCGGGCGTACCCTGGTCACACCGCCGTAACGCACCGCGAGTGACTGACGGAGGCGGCGTATGACCGACCCCCACGGCTTCCTCAAGACCCCCCGCCGCCCCATCCCGGCGCGGCCGGTGGAGCAGCGTCTCGACGACTGGCGGGAGGTCTACGCGGGGCAGGCGCTTCTCCCACTGGTGTCCGAGCAGGCGGCACGCTGCATGGACTGCGGGATCCCGTTCTGCCACAGCGGCTGCCCCCTGGGGAACCTCATCCCCGAGTGGAACGCCTACGCCTCCCGGGGCGACTGGCGGGCCGCCGCGGAGCGGCTGCACGCCACCAACAACTTCCCCGAGTTCACCGGGCGGCTCTGTCCGGCACCCTGCGAGGACGCCTGTGTGCTGGCCATCAACATGGACCCGGTGACCATCAAGAACGTCGAGCAGACCATCGCCGACGAGGCATGGGAGCGCGGCTACACGCCACCGCAGCCTCCCGAGCGCCTCAGCGGGAAGTCGGTGGGGGTCATCGGCTCGGGACCGGCGGGACTGGCCGCCGCCCAGCAGCTCACCCGGATCGGCCACACCGTCGCCGTGTACGAACGTGCCGACCGGATCGGCGGGCTGCTTCGCTACGGCATTCCCGAGTTCAAGATGGAGAAGCGGTATCTGGACCGCCGCGTCGACCAGATGCGGGCGGAAGGCACCAAGTTCCGCACCTGTGTGGACGTCGGCGGTGACATCGACGCCAGGGAGCTGCGCAGGCGCCATGACTCACTGGTCGTAGCGGTGGGTGCCATGGAACGGCGGGAGCTGCCCGTGCCCGGGCGGGAACTCGGCGGCATCCACCAGGCCATGGACTATCTGACGTTCGCCAACCGCGTCCGGGAAGGCGACTACGCCACCACCCCGCTCAGCGCCGAGGGCAGGCACGTGGTGATCGTCGGAGGTGGCGACACCGCATCGGACTGCCTGGGCACCGCCCTGCGCCAGGGAGCCGCCTCGGTGGTGCAACTCGACATCAACGCAGAACCGGGCGAGGACCGCCCCGACCACCAGCCCTGGCCGGTCACCCATCCGAAGGTGTACCGGATCTCGCATGCCCACCAGGAGGCACGGGGACGCGAGGGCTCGGATCCCAGGCTCTTCGCCTCCGCCACGCTCAGCTTCGCCGAAGGCCCGCCCGGGCATGTCCGGGCGCTGTGTCTGGCGGAAGTGGAACCGGTACGCAGAAGTCCGCTGCCGGGCACCGAGCGGGAGATCCCGGCGGAGCTGGTCCTGATCGCGCTCGGCTTCTCCGGACCCGAACGGCACAGCGGGCTGCGGGAGCAGCTCGGGCTCGCCCTGGATGAACGCGGCAACTTCGCGCGGGACGAGGGCTTCGGGGCGCTGGCGGGAACCACTGCCGGGGCCGAGGACGGTGTGGGGAACGGAGCGGTGGACGGGGTGTTCGTCGCGGGCGACGCCGGGCGGGGGCAGTCGCTGGTGGTCTGGGCCATCGCCGAAGGCCGGGCCGTGGCAGCCGCGGCGGACCGCTATCTGACGGGGAGCACCGTGCTTCCGGCGCCCATCGGGCCCACCGATCAGCCAATGGTCGCCTGAGCGCGGCCGTCGGCCCGGACGTGCCGCTGCCGGGGTGCGGCGGTGGGCCGCGCCCCGGCAGCGATGGACCGGTTCCCGGAAGGGTCCTGGGTCTAGAAGGTCAGGTTCCAGGCGTCGATCTTCCCGGTGTCCTGGGACGCCACATCACGTACGCGCAGCTTCCAGGTGCCGGACGCGGTCTCCGACGAGGCGTCGACCGTGTAGGTCTTGGCGACGTTGTCGGTGCCGTCGTTGTTCGCGAAGTCCTCGAGCGTGTAGACGGTGCCGTCGGGGGCCACGAGCGAGAGCACGAGGTCGCCGCGGTAGGTGTGCTTGATGTCCACGCCCACCTTGAGGGCCGTCGGGGCGTTGCCGCTCACACCGGTGACGGTGATCGGCGATTCGACCGTGCTGTTATCGGCGATGGCGACGTCCGTGGTGCTCTCGACGTACTTGCCGGGCGGCGGCGTGGTGCCGACAGCCTTGAGAGCGTCGACCTGGCCCTCGCCGAAGAAGCCGTTCTTGGCGGTCGTGCCGGTGCACCTGCTGTCGGACGGGCAGGCGGTGTCGGTGGCCTGGGCGGCCAGCTTGCCGCGCAGGTCCGCCGGGGTGGCGGTGGGGTTGGTGCTCGCGAGCAGTGCGGCGACACCCGCTACGTGCGGGGATGCCATCGAAGTGCCGTTGAGGTTGCCGTACTTACCGCCCGGCAGCGTCGAGTAGACACCGGAGGAGCCGTCGCCGCCCGGAGCCGCGATGTCGATGATGTCGCGGCCGAAGTTGGAGTACGAGGCCTTGACGTTGCCCCTGCCCATGGCGGAGACGGTCACCACGCCCGGGAGCTCGGTGGGGATGTCGATGCAGGCGTTGGTGATGGTACGGGTCACCGGAGTGGAGTCGTTGGGACTCTCGGTGTCCGTCGTCTTGTTGGCGAGGTCGTAGTTGGAGTTGCCCGCCGCCGCGACCTGGAGTGAGCCCTTGCCTTCGGCGTACGCCTGGGCACGCCTGACGCCCTCGATGATCGCTGCCTGGTCCACGTTGTCCGGGCAGTTGAACTGCCACGGATCGGTGTAGTAGCTGTTGTTGGTGACCTTGAAGCCGTGGTCACCGGCCCACATGAAGCCGCAGACGGTGTTCTCGGCGAAGAACAGGTTGGTGTTCGGCTCCGCGATGCGGACGGAGGAGATCTTCACGCCCGGGGCTACGCCGATGACGCCCTTGCCGTTCTTGGCCGCCGCGATGGTCCCGGCGACATGCGTGCCGTGGTCGTCCACGTCGCGCCAGGCTCCGAACCGGGTGTCCGCCTTGCCGTAGGCGCAGGACACGGAGTCGGCCGCGTTGAAGTTGGGGGCGATGTCCTGGTGCAGGTCGTCGACGCCGGTGTCGAGCACTCCGACCTTGACGGCGGAGGATCCGGTGGTGACCGCCCACGCCTTGTCCGCCTGGATCTGGGTCATGTCCCAGCGGTTGGACTCGGTGAGGGTGGTGGTGGCCTGCGTGGGCGCGGCGGGCAGCGCGGGGTTGTAGGCGTCGGCCGGGACGTCGGAGGTGCGGGTGGCACCGACCTGCTGGACGCCGCTGACACCGCGCATGGTGGCGGCGAAGGAGCTGGACGTCGAGTGCGCCACGATCACACCGATGGCGTCGTAGGAGGCGAACACCGTGCCGCCGTTGCCGGTGACCGCGCTGCGTACGGCGGAGGTGTCACCAGGGGTGGTGATGACCAGGTAGGCCCTGGTGCCGGCCGCCCATGACGCGGTGGCGGCGGTGGTTGCGGTGGGGGCGGTGGGAGCCGCCTCGGCCGCGACCGCGACCGCGGGAGTCACGAACGCCGCTGCCGCCCCGAGGGCGGCGATGGCCACGACCGAGCGTCTGAGCCGGCGGGATATGGGGGTAGGCAAAGCATCCTCCGAAAGCCCGGTGGTGCGGTGACACCTACCGGGCCGAGATGTGGGAAGTGGTGGACGAAAGATGCCAGATCATGACCCCATATGGGAAGAGTTTGATCACACAAGCCGCTTTCACCCAAGGGCGGTTGGCCGCTCCCCATCCGCGCGATGGGTACTTGTTTGCACCTGATGTACAGTCAAATACCTTTGACCGTGCTCAAGTTCGCGCGCCAGTCCAGAACTGGTCGCGATCGGTGCGGTCGGGGTCGTCGGTTCGCTCGAAGCCGAGTTCGCTGCCAGGTTTGTCCGTCTCGGGTTCCAGGGCGAAGTCGGTTGCGATCCGCGGATGAATGACCCCCGAGGCATCGATGGTGAAGAGCAGGTTCACACCGTTCCCCCCGTGGACGGAATCACACGTCCAGATGCCGACCCCGCGGTCGGTGTCACCGCGCGAGTCCAGGCAGAACGCGGGATCCGCGGCGCTGCGCAGCAGACCGCTGGGCTCAAGGCTCCACTGCTGGGTGTTCGCTCCCGAGCACGGGGCTGTGACAACGTCGGTGCGATTGGCGAGCACGCCGTCCTCGATGTCCAGGCACAGCCCTGTCGCACCGTTGACGACCTGGGTACGACCACCGCCGGGGACGATCCGCGACGGTCCGGGCGTGACCGTCCTGGAGGGTGTGGGGGTCGTCGGCGCTGAAGACCTCGGTGGAGACGCCGACTTGGACGCGGTCGGCCGGGGTGAGGGCCGCTTGGAGGGTGTCACGGAGGGCGACGGGGTGGGCGGGAGGAGGGACGCACCGGCGGGGGGACCGGCTTGCCTGACAGGCGGTTCCACGGCACCGGTGTGGACCGCCGCGGTGTCATTGGAGGCCGTGGCGAGGAGCGTGCCGACCGTGATGACGCCGGCGACCGCCGCCGCGGCGGCGATGGCGGAGGAGCGGGACGATGTGCGTACCGCGCCGGCGAGCCGCGCCGGGCCACTCTCCTGGCGCACGCCGGCGAGCGGAGCGGCATCCCCCGGCTCGGCACCCCCGCCGTGTCCCGCGACGACGGCGTCGAACAGCCCGGGGGCCGGAACGTGTGTGATATAGGCGGCCCCGCCCCACCCGATGAGGCCCTCGGCGCACACCGTCCTGGGCGCGTCGGCCATCCTGGTGAGTGCGGCGACAAGCCCGGTGCAACTGGGGCACTGCTCCAGGTGGAGCGTCAGATCCCGGCTGTAGCGGCGGTCTCCGAGGCCGGTGGCGGCTTCGATGATACGGCGGAAACCCAGGCATTCCGGGGTACCGCCGCGCTCCAGATGTGCCTGGATCCACGCCCGGCGCATGGCGTCCTGGGCCCTTGGCCGCAGTTCGGGGACCATGTCCGCGGTGATGCCGAGGAAGCCTCCGACAATGGCGTCGGGCTCGTCGTCCACGACCGCGTACCACAGGACGCCGCGCAGCACCTCCGGCAGCCGGGCGAAGCCCACCCGCATGGCGGACGAGGCCTCGGCTCCGGCCTCGATCCAGCCGAGGAAGCCGGGTTCGAGGCGGTCGCGGAGGCTTCGAGCAGCCCAGTCGCGACCGGTTCGCCCCACCAGCGCCAGCAGGTGGTGGCGCCATGTCCCGCCCGGCTCGATGCCGCGTAGGGCTTCCTGGATCGCGAGGTCGAAGGCCCGTACGGCGAGTTGGTTGGCGGCCGTCTGGCTGCTCGCACACAGGCGCGTGTAGGCGAGCAGCGCGGGCAGGTGACGGCGCTTGAGCTCCAGCGCCGCCGGCTGCGCGGCCGGGGCACCGGCACGCACCCGTTCGGTGAGCTCGGCATCGGTGAGACCGGTGTGCGTCCGCGTCTCGTACGCGGCATCCGGACCCGCGCGGTGGAGCTCTGACACCCTGTGACTCCTCATTCACTACACACGGCGGACGGCTCCCAGGCGCCGGTCGGTCCGCCACCGGAGCGCCTCCGGTTTGTTGTCTGCGGGAACAAGAGCCCATGGTGGCGGCAGCGGTAGGCGCGTGGAAAGGTGTTTCCGAAGGTAAGTCATGGCGATCATCCGAAGTCGGGCCGCAATCTCACCGCGCCGTACCGGAATGGGTGTCAACTGAACATCAGGCAGACGGGCTCGCCGTGCCGTTCGATCACGGAAGGGCCTGTTCCGTCCAAATGGTCTTGCCGGCCGGCCCATAGCGGGTGCCCCAGCGCTGCACGAGCTGGGCGACGATGAACAGCCCGCGCCCGCCCTCGTCGTCAGCCGCACTGTGGCGCAGATGGGGGGAGGTATGGGCGGCGTCGGCGATCTCGCACACGAGCACACGGTCGTGGATCAGGCGCAGATGCAGCGGACCCGCCGCGTGCCGTACCGCGTTGGTGACCAGTTCGCTGACGATCAGCTCCGTGGAGAACACCAGCTCATCGATCCCCCAGGCCCGTAGCCGCTCCGCGGCCGACTCACGGGCCTGACCGACCGCCGCCGGCTCGGCGGGCAGATCCCAGGCAGCGACCCTGCTGTGGTCGAGCTCGCGGGTGCGCACCAGCAGCAGGGCAGAGTCGTCGCTGGTCGTACCGTCCGGCAGAAGTGCGGCCAGCACCCGGTCGCAGATGTCGTCCAGTGACCCGCTGCTGTCGGTGAGCGCGTGTTTCAGGGTGGCCAGCCCTTCGTCGACATCCCGGTCACGGGACTCCACAAGCCCGTCGGTGAACAGTGCCATCAGGCTGCCCACGGGCAGTTCGACGTCGTAGCAGTCGAACGGCAGTCCGCCCAGGCCCAGGGGCGGACCGACGGGCAGATCGAGGATGGTGACCTCACCGTCGGGGTGGACGACGGCCGGCGGCGGATGGCCCGCGCGGGCCATGGTGCAGTGCCGGGACGCCGGGTCGTAGACCACGTACAAGCAGGTGGCGCCGGTGGCCACGTCCTCGCTGTCGGTGAAGCCGATGGACCCCGTCGGCGTCGCGTCGACCTCGGCGGAGCCGGCGAATCGGGCGTGTGCCGTGGGCGCGGTGTCCTCGGTGCCCTCCAGGGCCGGGCCCGGTCGGTCCTCGGCGGCCTGGACCACCAGGTCGTCGAGCCGCGTGAGGAGTTCGTCGGGGGGCATGTCGAGCGGGGCGAGTGCCCGCACGGTGGTGCGCAGCCTGCCCATGGTGGCCGCGGCATGGACCCCGTGTCCCACCACATCGCCGACGACGAGCCCGACCCGGGTTCCGGAGAGCGGGATGACGTCGAACCAGTCACCGCCCACACCGGTCACATCGTCCGTCGGCAGGTAGCGGTAGGCGAGGTCCACCGCCGAGTTCTGCGGCAGATGGCGGGGCAGCAGCTGACGCTGGAGTGCGAGGGCGGCCGCGCGTTCACGGGTGAAACGGCGGGCGTTGTCGATGGACACCGCGGCCCTGCCGACCAGTTCGTCCGCCAGTGCCACCGCGTGCCTGTCGAAGAGGCCCGGCCCGGCGCCGCGGACGAAACTGACGATGCCCAGCGGGCTGCCGCCGATCCGCAGCGGCACCACCAGGGTGTCCTCGTCCAGCACCAGGCCCCCCGAGGCGAGGCTGCGGTGCTGCGGGGAGGCGCGGGCGTACGTCACCGGGCGTGCGGGCCCGACGTGCGGCACCACGGCGCTTTCGGTGCCCCCGATCCCGCCGCCGTCGCCGCCGTCGCCCGTCTCGACTCGGCGGCCCGCGGTGCGGATCAGCACCGAATCCGGGCCCAGCGATCCCGGCACTTCCCCTTCCAGTACTGCGGCGGCGACGTCGATGTCGACGCGGTCGGCGAACCGCGGGACCGCCACTTCCGCCAGTTCCTCCGTGGTGGCGACGACGTCGAGCGTCGTACCGACGCGGCGGCTCGCCTCCACGAGCAGATTCAGCTGCCGTTGGGCTTCGTAGCGTTCGGAGATGTCGAACGCGTCCTCGCAGACGCCGAACACATAACCGTCCGGGTCCTGGAGCCGGTAGTAGGAGCAGGACCACAGGTGCTCGACGCCGGGGTCACTGGGCTGCTCACCGCGGAAGTGCAGATCGAGAAGCGCCTCACCGGTCTTCAGCACATGGCCCAGGACGTCGTCGAGCAACTCCGGGTATCCCGGCGAGATGAATCTGCCCTCGGGATACAGATCGGAGCCCCGCATACCGCGGAACGCGGCGAACGGCAGGCCGATCTCGCCTTCGTACGCGGCATTGCACCAGGTCAGATGAAGGTCGGTGTCATGGATGGCGAGGCCGATGGGCGACTGGGTGGCCAAGCCGTGCAGCAGGGCGAGACGGGACTTCCACAACCTGAGCCGTTCGTGTTCCGCCACCACCAGGACCTTGCCCGCCCCGACCGCGCCGGTCAGCGGGCAGGCCGCGATGACGAGTACCAGTCGGTGGCCGTCCCGGTGGACCGCGACGCACACGTCCCCCTCGTCGAGCCATGGGGTCGGGGGTGGGGTGGGTCCGGCGGACGCCTCGGCGGCATGCGCGCCTGAGAACGCCGAAGCCTCTGAGGCGCGGGTCAGGAAGGTCTCCAGGGGCCGGCCCATGACCTCCTCGGGCCGGTAGCCGAGCAGTTCCTGCGCCGCAGGGCTCCAGCCGATGACGGTCTCCCGGCTGTCGAGCACCAGCGTGGCCGCCCTGGTGATGTCCAGGGGGCCACGGAAATCGCCGTTCTCGGCTGCCATCCGTACACTCACGGCGCCCCATCGGCCTGGTTTCATCATGTCCAGAATCCGCCCGCCGCCAGGCACCCGCAACAGCGTGAACCACTCCGCGGACTCACAGCCGCACCACGACGAGGGCGATGTCGTCGCCGGCCCCACCACTGACCCCGAGCCCCGCCAACACCGCATCGGCGAGGCGTTCGGCGCCGAGCCGGTGATGCCGGCCAAGGGCCCGCGTGAGCCTGGCGAGACCGGCGTCGATGTCCTCACCGCGTCGCTCGATGAGCCCGTCGGTGTAGAGGACGAGCGCGGCGTCGGTGCTGTAGGGGCAGCTCATCTGCGGCCGGGGCACATGGGCGGGGCGGGCACCCAGCGGGGGGTCGGTGGCCCGGTCCAGCAACTCGCAAGTTCCGTCACCGTGCAGCAGGACGGGGGGCGGATGCCCGGCGCTGCTGTACGTGATCAGGCGGCTACGGGTATCGATGACGGCCTGGGCGGCCGTCGCTGCCAGAGCGCCCTCCACGGATCGGGCGTACAGACCCAGCACCTCCAGGGCCTGGGCCGGGCCCGCGACGGCCCTGGTCGCCGCGCTCAGCGCGCTGCGGAGCATGCCCATGACGGTCGCGGCCTCAAGTCCGTGGCCCACGACATCGCCGACCGCGACGGCGAACCGTTCCTCGGTGAGGTCGGTGACGTCGTACCAGTCGCCGCAGACGTTGAGCGAGCCGACGGCGGGCAGATAGCGCACCGCGATGTCCTGGTGTTTGACCAGGTCGGGCGCGTGAAGCATGGCCTCTTGCAGGGTGAGGGCGACCTGGCGTTCCCGGGCGTGGGCGTCGCGGAGTTCCTCGTTGAGCCGCTGGAGCTCGCGTGCCCGCGCGTAGAGCTCGGCTTCCATCTCCTCCTCCCGCTCGCTCTGCTTGCCTCCGGTGTTGCGGGAGCGGATGAAGGCGGTGACGTCCTCGACCCGGTGGATGATCCAGGCGGTGGTGCCGTGGGTGTCCAGGACCGGTGTGTTGATCGTGGACCACCACCGTTCCTCGAACCGGCCCGGCTGGTCCACGAGGGGGATGTCGTATCGCTGGAGGGCCATCGAGTCCGGCGAGCGGGTGTCCACCACACGGTGCAGGGAGGATTGCAGATTGGCCACGCTGTCGACGTCCGGTGCGGCGGGGTTGGCGGGGAAGGCGTCGAAGACGTACTGCCCGATCAGGTCATCCCTGGTCCTGAAGGTGGCGAGCAGATAGGCGCGGTTGACGTCGACGATCACGAAGTCCGTGTCGAGAACCAGATACGGGCTGGGCGTGGCGGCGAAAAGCGCTGAGTAGTCGATAGTCATTCCATCACGCGCCTGTCCCCCCGGACGTACGGACGTGATCCCGTCTCTCTGATCAATCTACGAGGCTTTCCGCGCTCACGCTCGCAGCGACCGCCCCGGATGGGGCCGTCCCGACTCGGGCGCCGCGACCCGCGACCCGCGACCCGCGGCCCCGGCACTCGGGTGCCGGCACCGGACTGAGGGAGCCCGGGCGGACGGTCAGAAGGACTGCGGGTGCCGGAAGAGCCGCCCCGGGTCGTATGCCTTCTTCACACGGGCCAGCCGGTCGGCGTTCGCTCCGAAGTAGGCGCTACGCCAGTCCTTCAGCTTGGGGTCGGTGTAGTTCTGGTAGGCATGTCCGCTCGCCCAGGGCCGCATCGCCGCGTGTGTGCCGTCGAGCCACGCCTGATGGCGGGCGACCGTGGTCGCGGAGGCGCGGTCGGGCCAGGAGACGATGTACTGGGCGAGGAACAACGCGTCGCGGTGCACGAACGCCGTGTCCCCCGCTCTGACCCGCCCCACGGCGCCCCTGAGGGCATCCAGTGCGACGCTGCCCGCGCCGCCCCCGCTGAGGGCGGCGAGCCGCTCCACCCGGGCGATCAGCGCCCTGACGCCGTCGGCGGGGATGCGCCGGGTGTAGAAGTCCGAGCGCGCCGCGTACGATTCGCGCGCCACCCGGCCTTGCGGGTCTCGGCCCGGCAGGCTGCCCTGCTGGTGGGACTGGGCGATGGTGAGTCCCGAGACACCGCCCATGACCTTCATCGCGTCCATGAACGGGCGGGTGCGCACGGACACCGATGCCGCGGGGGCGCCGATGGCGTCGGCGAGCCGGTCGACGCGGTTCTCGAGGTCGCCGCGGCCGCCGAGGCTCAGCCCGCCCACCCGTACCGAGCCCGGGCGTCCGCCGACGGGTGCCGAGAGGTGCAGGTTCGCCCAGATCTCGTCGGGCGCCGTGGGTGCCCAGCGCTGCCATTCGCGTACCACGGCCTCGGCACGGGCCCATGGCCAGCTCAGGAAGAAGGTGGTGCAGGTGGGTGCCGCGTGGGTCCGCATCCTGAGCTCGGTGACCACGCCGAACTGGGCGTTGCCGCCGCCGCGCAGGGCCCAGAACAGATCGGGGTCACGGCGGGCGTCGACATCGCGGATCCTGCCGTCGGCGGTGACGATCCGGGCACCGGTGACACTGTCGCTGGTCAGGCCGTAGGCACGGCTGACCACACCGATACCGCCGCCGAGTGCGAGACCGGAGACGCCCACGGTCGGACAGGACCCTGCGGGGATCGTCCGTCCGTGCGCGGTCAACCCAGCGTAGACGTCGATGAGTTTGGCACCGGCGCCGACGGTCGCGGTGCCGCCGGAGAGCCGGATGGACGCCAGCTTCTGCACATCGACGATCAACCCTGGGCCGGACGACCAACCCGCGTACGAGTGGCCTCCGCTGCGCACCGCCACGGGCACCTGGTGCCGACGGGCGAACTCAAGGCAGCCGCGTATGTCCTCGGGGCGTGCGCAGTAGGCGATTCCGGCCGGCCGGATCCCGTCGAAGCGCGGGTTGAACAGGGTGCGGGCGGCATCGTAGTCACGGGCGCCCGGCCTGACGAGCGTGCCGTCGAGTTCGCGGGCGAGGGCCGCCCAGTCACCGGCGCGCGGGGGCCTGGGCGCGCGGGCCGCCGTCGTGACCGTCCCGGGAGAGGACGCTCCCGCCGCCCAGGTGCCCGCGGCAGCGACACCCACCCCGGCGGCGGCTCCCGCGCCCAGCAGCACACGGCGCGTGAGCCGCCCGCCCTCCGCTCCCCGCCGTGCCGCTTCCGTCCCGGTCTCCCGCCCCGGCATCGTGCCCATCGCCCCGTCCCTCGTCTTCGGTTGGCATCCGGTGGGGAGGATGACGGGAAGGGGCCGGAGGGTTCCAGAGCGGCGGTACTTGTCGCGAAAGGGTGACGCGGCGGGGAGCGGCGAGGGCGTCAGTCTTCGCGCAGGCCCCAGGGGGAGCCGTAGGCGGTGAGCAGGTCGAGGAACGGCTTCGGAGCGAAGGCCTCAGGTCCGAGCACGCCCTTGCCCGACCACGATCCGTTGGCGACGAGTTCCAGGGCGACGACCGGGTTGACGGCGGTCTGCCAGACCACGGCCTGGGAACCGTACTCCTTCATGGACCACTCGTTGTCGACGACGTGGTAGAGGTAGACCTCACGGGGCTTGCCGTCCTTCGTCCCCTTGACCCAGGTGCCCGCGCAGGTCTTCCCGCGCATCCTGTCGCCGAGTTGGGCGGGGTCGGGAAGTCCCGCGGCGACCACGTCACGGGGGGACACCTGCACGGGTCCGTCGGACGACCGCACGGTCACGGGGTCCGTACGGTCCAGGCCCACCTGGTGCAGGACCTTGAGGGTGTTGATGAACTCCTCGCCGAGTCCGTACTTGAAGGTGACGCGGTCGGCCCCGACCCAGCGGGGGATCAGCAGCACCTCCTCGTGCTCGACGTTGACGCACTCCACCGGGCCGATGCCCTCGGGGAACTCGAACACCTCGGGCTCGCTGAACGGCGGTGTGGTGAACCAGCCACGGCCCTTCTCGTAGATCACCGGAGGGTTCAGGCACTCCTCGATGGTGGTCCAGATACTGAACGAGGGCGCGAAGTCGTAACCCTCGACGGTGAGGTTGGCGCCGTCACGGACACCGACCTCCTCGATGGTGTCGAAGAGCTCGTCGGCGGCATAGCGGGCGAAGACATCGGACAGACCCGGTTCGACCCCCATGCCGACGAGCGCCAGCCGTCCCGACTTCTCCCACTCGTCCGCCAGGGCGAACTGCTCGTCACCGAGCTTCACCCCGCACTCCTCGTACGGGCGCTCGGGGTGCGGCCGGGACAGGGACATCGCCATGTCCAGGTAGTGGGCACCGGCGGCGAGCGCCGCGCGGTACAGGGGCATGACGAAGCGGGGATCCGTGGCGTTGACCAGGACGTCGCAGCGCTCGCGTTCGAGCAGTGCGGTGACGCCGGCTTCGTCCGACGCGTCGACGCGGGCGGCGGCGAAGCGGTCGTCCGGACGGGCGCCCTCCCCCGCTGTCGCGAGGGCCTCCACCGCCGCCTTTGCTCGTGACTCGTCGTAGTCGGCGACGACCATCCGCTCGAAGAAGTCTCGGCGGGCGGCGATCCGGGTGAAGGCCGTACCCACCCCACCGGCACCGATCAACAATACGCGCATAGCCAGGTCCTTTCGCTCAGCCCGAAGTCTGCACGAGGCGTTGCCCCGTGTCTGGATGAAACGCAGGGGCCGTTGATACGGTCAATGGCGTTGGCGTAAGGGCTACCGAGAGTGATGGGTCGGGTCGATGCCGAAGAAGGTGGTACCCGAGCATCTGCGTCGTCGCCGGCGTCCTACCAAGGGCGGCGTGGTGCTCTCCGAGAAGCTGATCGTGGACACGGCGCTGCGGATGCTGCGCGAGCACGGCGGCGAGGGCCTCACCGCGCGCCGGCTCGGCGCGGCGCTGGGTGCGGACCCCAGCACCCTCTACCGGTACTTCCGCGGTATGGACGAGCTGACCCTGGCCGTCGGTGACGCGCTCATCGGGCGCGCGCTGCGGGGGTGGTCACCGACGCGCGACTGGCAGGCCGATCTGCGGGCACTCGGTCTGCGGATCCACGCCGCGTATCTGGCGCACCCTCAGGCCGCGGTGCTGACGGCGAGCCGGGTGTCGGGCAGGGCGCACGAGATCGCGTCGGACGAGGCCGTCCTGGGCGTGCTGCACCGCGCGGGTTTCGCGACACCCGACGCGGTACGCATCTACCACTGCTTCATCGACCAGACGCTGGCCTTCGCGGCGCTGGACGCGGCCGCCCTCGCACTGCCCGAGGCCGCCCGGCGTGCGGACGAGGCCGTATGGCGGGCGACCTACGCGAGGCTGCCCGCGAGCACGCATCCGCATATCGCGCCGGCGGCGCCCTATCTGGTCGCGGAGATGAACGTCAGCGCGTACCCCGCCGCCCTCGACATGCTCATCGAGAGCGCGGCGGCCCGGCTGGCGGGGCGCTGACGGCGGGGTGCCCGGCCGTCAGCGGGAGCTGGAGTCGGAGCTCCCGGCAGCGCTCTCCGTCTGCTGCGGCTCCGGCTGGTCGGCGCTCTGAGCGGCGGCCGGGGTATCCGCGGCCGCGGGAGTCTCCGTGGCCGCGGCAGGGGACGCCGTGGCGGAGGGGCTCTGTGTCGCGGCGGGCTTCTCCGGGACGCAGGTGATCTTGTCCCGAGGCGTGTAGTGGGTCTCGTAGTCCTCCCGCTTGACCTCGCGGCCGTCCTGGACGAAGACACGTCCGACGGAGACGTCGAAGCCTTCGAGCGGTGTCTGGGCCTCGCAGGTGGGGCCGCTGCCCTCGCGGTCGACCGGGGGCTTGACGTTGGTGCGCGGGCCCTTGGTCGCACGTATCTCGTCGTACTTCTTGGTGCCGAGGAACGTGATGGTGACGGACGTGTCGGTGGACGAGGCCTGGATGTAGAGCGCGTGACCCGAGTCATTGCTCCAGCGCAGGTCGAGTGTGCCCCAGGCGACCGTGGCCTCGCGGCCCTCCGGATAGCGCTCGATGTAGAACGAGTGCGCGCCGTGCTCCAGCGGCTTGACCCCGGCGAAGAACATCGCGTTGTACATGGTGGTGGCCACGGCGGAGACACCGCCGCCCGGCGACTTCACATACCGGCCGTCGTTGATCATGATCCCGTCGACAAAGCCGTTCTCCTTGGTCCGCTCGCCGACGGTCCGGTTGAAGCTCCACTCCTCGCCGGGCAGGACGAGTGAACCGTCTATGCGCTGCACGGCGCGGGCGATGTTGGTGCTGCGGTAGGGGGCCGCCGGGAAACGGACGGTGAACGACGAGACCTTCTCCGTGATCCCGAGTTGGCGGGCCGACGCGGAGGTGAGACGCGGCTGGACCGCGTCCGCCGCGATCTCGCCGGTACGCGCCTTGCCCGAGCGGGAGAGCAGCGGACGGACGGCGTCGCCGAACGCCTTCTCGGTGACCGGCCGTCCCACGCGAGCCTCCTGGGTCACGACGACACGGTCGCGGGAATCCAGGCGGAACTGCGCGTCCTGCGGCCCCGCGGAGGCCGCGCGCAGCTGCGGGGAGACGGCCGGGTCGGTCATCAGGCCATGTGCGTCGAGAGCCAGGACCAGCCGGTTGGCCTTGCCCGAGGCGCTGGGACCGGAGGGCTTCACCGACAGGTGTTTGCCGAGCGTGGCGGGGTGGATGGTGATGTTCTGGTCACCGAGCGTGAGCGTGATGGGCGCGGACACCGCGGGCTGGGCCATTTCGCGCATGGCTCGCGCGGTCTCGTTCGAGCCGATCGAGGGTTGCGTCCGGTCGACCGGCAGGACGACCTCCTTGGCGGCCGTCGCGGGGCGCAGGGCGGCGCCTTGAACGGCGGCCAGCGCCTGGTCCTGGTCCAGCGCCATGCCGGTGACCGGTGCGGTGGCGTGCGCCGTGCCGTTCTCGAAGGTGATGGCTCCGTCACGGGCCGGTCGCTCGACACTGCGGCCGATGCGTTCGATGGCGGCGCGCGCCTCTTTGTCGTCGACGCGCACGACAGGCTCGACGTCCCGTCCTGGGGACGCGACGACTCTGCGGATCACCGTCACGGGGTCCGATGCCGGATCGGCGGCGCGCTCGACGATCTCGGCCGTGTCCAGGGAGAGCCCGAGAGCGCCGGGAGCCGCCTTCTCGGTGCGGTCGCCGATCTTCAGGGCGATGGGCTCGGCGAAATCCAGGCCGAGCCGGCGGTCGAGGGCCCGCTGGGCGTCGACTCGGCTCATGCCGCCGATGTCGATGCCGCGCACCCGGGTGCCGTCGGGTATGTCACCGGCCGCGAGACCGGCGGCGTAGAGGCCCAGCCCAGCCACGACAGCTCCTCCTGCGACGGGCAGAGCGATCCGCCTGGTGCCCGCCTTGCGGAGTGCCTGTCTCATATTTCTCCCTGCGGCACCCACCAGTCAGAGGGGCCGTATCGGGGCCCCTGAAAGGCCCAAACCACACAAAACGAATATCCATAGTTCACCAAAACGGGCGAAATGTACTCCATTTGTGTTTGATGTCACGAGGGGGAGGTCCTGGCCGTCGCGGCTTCGTCGCGGGCCGGCTGAACGCCGGGGGCCCCTCTGGCCGTATGGGATGGCGCGACAGCCGCCGCTGTCGCCGCCCCGCGCCGGGAGGAGTCCCCCGAGCATGTCAGTTCACCGCGGCGCCGTCGCACTGGCCGCTCTCATCGGTGGCGCGTCGAGCGTGCTCGTCGCTGTCTGCGCCACACCGGCCGGAGCGCATGGCGCGCCGACTGATCCGGCGAGCCGGGTGGTCGCCTGCGGGCCCCGTGGTGATCACGCGCGGTCGGCCGCGTGCGTCGCCGCGGTCCGCGCGGGCGGTGCCACGGCCTTCGAGAAATGGGACAACCTGCGCGTCGCGGATGTCGCAGGACGCGACCGCCGGATGATTCCCGACCGACAGCTCTGCAGTGCGGGTATCGACCTGTACAAGGGCCTGGACGCCGCCCGTGACGACTGGCCCGCCACCGCGCTCAAGGCGGGAGCGCCGTTCACGCTCACGTATGCGTCGACGATTCCGCACCGGGGAACGTTCCGGGTGTTTCTGACCAGGGAAAGCTACGACCCGAGCACCCCTCTGAGCTGGGACGACCTGGAGCGCGAGCCGGTCGCCTCGGCCACCGATCCGGAGCTCCGCGACGGCGTCTACCGTGTCCGGGGCACGCTGCCGGAAGGGCGGGAGGGCCGCCATCTGCTCTACACCGTCTGGCAGAACTCCGATACGCCCGACACGTATTACTCCTGCTCCGACGTCGTGCTTTCCCCTGCCCGGCCGGCGGCTGCCGCGAGTACGCCCGCGTCCACACCGTCGAACGCGCCGACGGCCGCCCCTGCCCGAGAGAGCGCCGCCGGTACGAGCTCAAGCCCTTCGCGTGTCGCTGATACGGGCGCGGCTCGTTCGAGCGCCGATTCCGACACCGCCCGCACCAACGCCGGCGGTACGAGCGCCCGCGGGGTTCCCGTTCCGGTGGTGGCGGGTGTGGCGGCACTGGCCGTCGCCGCCGCCGTCGCGGGTGCTGCCTACGCACGGCGCAGGCGGAGGGTCTGATCGCGTTTCAGGCAGTCCCGCCGCTCGCCGTGGCGGCGAGCACCTGCTCGATGGTGTCCGCGTCCGCCGCGCTTTTGTCGGGCCGGTGCCGTACGACCCGGGCGAACCGCAGAGCCACAGCTGCCGGATAGCGGGTGGAGCGCTGAAGGCCGTCGTAGGCGATCTCCACGACGAGCTCGGGCCGGACGCGGACGATGAAGCCGTCGTCGGAGACCTCGAGTTCCCTGAGCCGGTCCGTCTGCCAGCGGAGCATCGCGTCCGTGAGTCCCTTGAAGGTCTTGCCGAGCATGACGAAGCCGCCTTCGGCGGTGCGGGCGCCGAGGTGGAGGTTGGACAGCAGTCCGGTACGGCGGCCATGGCCCCACTCCACGGCCAGGACGACGAGATCGAGGGTGTGTACGGGCTTCACCTTCAGCCATGACCGGCCGCGGCGTCCCGCCGTATAGCGGGCGTCAAGCGCCTTCACCATGACGCCCTCGTGGCCTCGGCCAAGGGTCTCGGCCAGGAAGACCTCGGCTGCCCGCAGCTGCGACGCCGAGCCGGGGTCCTCCACGACGCAGCGGCGAACCCGCATGGGCTCGGGCACCAGCCGGGCCAGGGCCGCATGGCGCTCACGTCCGGGCAGGTCAAGCAGATCACCGGTGCTCTCCTCGCCGCCGCCCTGGAGGGCGAGGACGTCGAAGAAGACCGGCGAGAGCGGCACGGCGGCCGTCGCGGCGGCCACATCGGCGCGGGAACCGACGCGCGAGGCGATGTCCTGGAAGGGCAGGGGCCTGCCGTCGGGACCGAGCGCGATCACCTCGCCGTCCAGGATGAAGCAATCCCCCTGCAGTGTGGACACGGCGGCGACGACATCGGGAAGCCGCGCTGTGATGTCGTCAAGGGAACGGGTGTAGACGCGCACATCGGCACCCGAGCGGTGCACCTGAACGCGCACTCCGTCGAGCTTCTCCTCGACGACGCACGCTCCGACGGCTTGGACCGCGTCGGCGACGGACGCGGCTGTGTGCGCGAGCATCGGCTGCACGGGGCTGCCCACGCGTAGCCGGAAGGTCGTGAGGACGTCAGGGCCTTCGGCCAGGAGCGCCTCGGCCACCCGGGCGAGCGAGCCTTCCAGCATGACCGCGCGCCGCACATCGGCCGTGGAGGCGCCCGCGGCCTTGGCGACGCCCTCCAGGGCGACCGCGTCCAGCGCGCCCTGCCGCACCTCGCCCGTCAGCAAACGGAGCAGGAATTCCTGTTCGGCCTCGGTCGCCGCGCCCATCAACTCCTGTACGAGTCGCTTGCGCTCCGCCTGAGCACCGGCTCCGGAGACCTGAGCGAGCGCGGCGAACGCGGCGTCGGCCGCCGCGACGGTCAGCACCGGCTCGTCGCACGGCGGCACACGGTCCTTGAGTACGCTCCAGCCCACGCCCAGCCGTCCTTGCGGCAGTCTGCCCGCGAGGTAGGAGATAACCAGGGCGGCTTCCTCGGGCCGCGCGCCGGAGAACAGCGAGGCGAGCGAAGCGATCTTGGCGGTGCGGGACGGCTCGGCGGCGATCTGCCGCGACACCTCCGCGAGACGGGCCAGCAGCATGCCGCTATCGTGCCCGGTCCGCCGCTGATGTGCACGTACTGCCGCCCCGGCGGCCCGGACCTGCGTCGACCCCGGGAAGACGGCCCCGCGGACCGCGACCGGCATCCCGGCCTCGCCTTCCACCCCACTTCCTCGGCGACGAGCGCCGTGCACCCACCACCGGGGGTGCTCTGATCCCGCTCGCTCCCGGGGAAACACCTCACGGTCCATCGCGCACACAGCGCCGGGATCCTCCACGGGATTTCCGCACGATGCCTTAACACCTCCCATCTGTCACCCAACTCCCCTACTCTGCCGTCGGTTTGCTCCACCCACCGACACTCAGCAGGCAGGGGACCATGAGAAAGCTCTGGCGTACGACTGTGCCCGCGATCGTTGTGGCGCTGACAGGGATCGTGCTCGCACCGACGGGGGCCCAGCCGGCCGCGGCGCATGAGGCCGCGGCCGGACCGTCGTACTCGTCCACGACCTCTGTCGGTCTCCACAACGCCTATGAGAAGGCGAAGTACCCGTACTTCGCGGACGCCCTCGACTCGGGTGCCGGAATGCTCGAACTGGACGTGTGGACGAATGTGTTCGGCAGATCGTGGCGTGTCTCGCACAGCAACCCCCTGGGAAACGACAACAACTGCGTGAACGCGGCGACAGCCGCCGAGCTGCGGGCCAAGCCGAGGAACCAGGATCTCGGCGGTTGCCTCTCCGACATCCGCGCTTGGCACAATGCCAACCCAGGTCACCGGCCCATCATGCTCAAGATGGAGTTCAAGGACGGTTTCCAGGGCAAGTACGGCCGGGGGCCCGCCGCGCTGGACGCTCTGCTGACGGCGCGGCTGGGTGACGCGCTGTTCCGGCCGGCCGATCTGGCGGGGAACCACAGCGACCTCGACACCGCCGTGCGCGCCGGGGGCTGGCCCGCACGCTCGGACATGGCGGGAAAGTTCATCGTCGAGCTGATCCCGGGAACGCTGGAGCAGGAAAACCCCTTCGACACCCTGTGGACCGATCGTGAGTACGCCGAGTATCTGCGCGGACTGGCCGCAGCGGGACGCCTGTCCGAGGCAGCCGCGTTCCCCGCTGTGCTCGGCACTCAGACAGGCGACCCGCGCAGCCGCTACGCGGATGCCACCATCCGGCCCTGGTTCGTGGTGTTCGACGGCGATGCCTCCACCTTCGCCGGCGGGTCGGTCGACACCGCCTGGTACGACCGGAACCACTACCTCCTCGTCATGACCGGGGCGGCCAGTGTGGCACCCGCCATCGACGGTACGAACCCCACCGAGGCGCAGGCGGTCGACCGGGTGAACCTGCTCGCCGGAAAGCACGCCACGGTGGTTTCCACCGACTGGTATCCGCTTCCCTCTGTGCTCAGCACGGTCGTGCCTCGCGGAACAGCGGGCGCCACCGGCTCCCGGACGCACTGAGTCCGGTAGGTCACCCGACGCCGACCGGTGACTTCCCGCGCGGACTCAGCCGCGTGAGAAGTCGCCGGGCAACCTGCCGCGTCCGTGGGTCCCGGCCGCCGCCGAGGGCTGCGGCCGCCGGGGCCGGCACCACAGCGCCAGGCAGGCACGGGCTCGGCGGACGTACCTGCTCGCCGTCAGGACGAGGCGCAGGCCGCCATGCCCGTGCCTCGTCCAAGGCGAGACACAGGTTCCTCCGGTGCCACGCGACCTCGTCCGGGTCGTCCGCCAGCAGCAGGTCGTTCCGCAGCGCGCGGACGGCGAATGATGCCGGGGGCCCGCCCGGCGGGTCGGGGCGGAGGAACTCCACATACGCCCGCTCGCGAGGGTCGTGGACCACCTCGGCGACCACGGCCGGGGTGAGCACGGACGCGATCGCCGCCGCACGCGCCCAGGCGTCCGGAGCCTGGCGCAGCAGCATCCCGATGTGCCGCCCCCGCCAGTTGCGGGCACGCCAGTCCTCACCGCCGTCCAGCCTGGCCCGCAGCGGTGCCGGAAGTCGGCCGTTGAGCAGATCCGGATGACCGTCGGCGAACTCCGCGACCTCCGAGGCGAGATAGAGCCAGACCACGGTGTGGTAGCGGTTGAGATAGAAACCGACCGGTGTGATGTGGCCTGTGCGAGCCAGCTTGGTGAAGCGGTCCCGGGTCGTGGAGGCGAGCCGGCACGCCCCGGCCGTGGCCACCGTGCGGACTCGCTCGCGCAGGGACTCCGGATGTCCGTCCAGCGCTCGCAGCCGCTCGACCTCGTCCAGCGGCACCCGACCGCTTCCCACCGTCGCCCCCGCGGCACTGCGGACGTACCCCAACCGCAGGGCGAGGTCGAGCTCTCCGGGCCTGAGTTTCAGGGCGGCGGCCGCCCGCCGGAATCCAAGCGAGGCCAAAGGCGCGGTCGTGCCGGTCTCGGTGCGTGCGGTCGTGCCGGCGTCGGTTTCGGTGTTGCTCTCGGACATGGCGGACTCCCTGTGTTCTCGTACATGACGATCACTCTGAGTCACAACAGTAGGCCGGAGAGCGACTTCCCGCTGAGCCTGTGGATAACTGGCGAACCGACCACCGGACCGGCCGGGCTCAGAACTCGGACAACGTCATCCGGCCAGGTTGGCGTGCGGCCACCGCGAGATGCTCCCCCACCCGGCTCACCATCAGGGTCATCTCGTAGGCGACCTGGCCGACGTCGGCATCGGCTTCGCTCAGCACACACAGACAACTGCCCTCACCCGCGGCGGTGACGAAGAGCATCGCGTCGTCGAACTCGACCATCGTCTGCCGGGCACTGCCCGCACGGAAGTGCCTGCCCGAGCCCCGGGCGAGGCTGTGCAGCCCCGACGAGACCGCGGCGAGATGCTCAGCGTCCTCCCGTGCGAGGCTGGTGCTCGCACCCGTGACCAAGCCGTCGTTGGAGAGCACCAGCGCGTGCCGTATGTGGTCGACGCGCTTGGTCAGGTCGTCCAGCAACCAGTCGAGCCCCTTGTCCAGCGCCATGTCCGGTCCTCCCCCTCCAGGTATCCCCGTCTCCCCGTCTTCCGCGTAAGCCTTACCTACCGTCTCCGTAAGGGCAAGGACTCATCCGGGACGCGACTTCCCAGGACACGCGGATCGCCACCCCCACCTCACGAGCTCACAGCGTCGAGCAGCCGTGCCGTGTGCATGCGCCCGGCGTACTCGACAAGGCGCACGAGCACCTCCTTGCCCGAGTCGCGGTCACGCGCGTCACACAGCACAACAGGAGTCCCGCGGTCGAGGTCGAGAGCGCGGGAGACCTCGTGTGCGCCATATGTCCGCGCCCCCGGGAAGCAGTTGACGGCGACAACGAAGGGGATGGCGCGGTGCTCGAAGTAGTCGACGGCGGGGAAGCTGTCCGCCAGACGCCTTGTGTCGGCGAGCACCACGGCACCGAGCGCCCCTTGGGCGAGCTCGTCCCACAGGAACCAGAAGCGGTCCTGGCCGGGTGTGCCGAAGAGATACAGCGCCAGACCCGAGCGGATGGTGATGCGGCCGAAGTCCATGGCCACGGTCGTCGTGGTCTTCCGGTCCACTCCCCCGGTGTCGTCCACGGTCTGACCGGCTGCGCTGAGCTGTTCCTCGGTACGCAGCGGGCGTATTTCGCTGAGCGCCCCCACAAGGGTCGTCTTGCCGACCCCGAATCCGCCGGCGACCAGTATCTTCAGCGCGAGAGCGGTGGAATCCGCGCCTGCGCCACCAGCGAGCTCGGGAGCCATGCGTCACTTCTCTCGTCGGATACCAAGCGCCGGACGGAACCGCAGGTCAGCACCCGCCTTCGGACGAGCAAAACCCGCAGGGATCCGACATCAGCACATCTGTTCTGTGTGGCGTCAGCAGTATGGCAACCGGTGGGAGACACCAAGCGCTTCGATCACTCTTTTCCTGATGTGATCGTTCTGATCCACTGAGTGGCAAGAAGAATTCGGGGTCTGAGGGAGTCTGTCGGGACTAGCTGCCGACAGCTCGGATCTGTGCGAGGCCGCCGTCGCGGATGCCGCGCCCCGCCAGTTCCACGGCCCAGGAGCGAGCGAAGCCCGGTCGGCTTTGCTTTCCACGGCGGACAGGGACACGTCCTGCATCGGTCTGCACAGGTTGCCGATCAGCCATTCGCGTGGCCGCGACAGATCGTCCGAGAGACCCTGGTTTAGGGGGCCTACGGGCGGGCACTCGGTCTGCTCCTGCCCATCGCACACCCTCTTCTCGCGGGAGGCGATTCGCCGTGCAGCGCCAGTCCCGGCCACCCGACCAGCCGACGCCCAGGAACGAGGTGGCCCGTGTCGTCATCGTGGGCGGCGGCTTCGCGGGCCACCGCACCGCCAGGAAGCTCTCGCGGACACTCGCCGGTACACCGGTGGAGATCGTCCTGCTCAATCCGACGGACTACTTCCTCTATCTGCCGCTGCTGCCCCAGGTGGCTGCGGGAGTCCTGGAGCCGAGAAGGGTGACCGTGTCCCTGGTACGCACCCTCCCCGGGGTGCGGCTGGTGCTCGGCGAGGCGACCCATGTCGACACGGCGAGCCGCCGCGTGCTGTACACGGACCCCGAGGGCAGGCAGGACGAGCTGCCGTACGATCGACTCGTGCTGGCCGTCGGCAGCGTGAACAAACTCCTGCCGGTCCCCGGAGTCGCCTCGTACGCGCACGGCTTCCGCGGCATGCCGGAGGCTCTGTACCTGCGGGACCACATCATCCGGCAGACGGAGCTCGCGACCGCCGACACAGACCCGGACCTCGCCGCGGCACGCAATACGTTCGTGGTCGTGGGCGCGGGCTACACGGGCACAGAGGTCGCCGCCCAGGGCTCGATCCTCACCCGCGAACTCCGCGCCCAGACCGCCCGGTCATCCCGGTCGAGGCGGGGCACCGGCGGGGCATCACTCGGCGCGCAGCCGCGCTGGCTGCTGCTCGATATCGCGCCCCGCGTACTGCCGGAGCTGGACCGTCGCCTGTCCACGACGGCGGATCGCGTGCTGCGCGACCGCGGCGTCGAGGTACGCACGGGGACCTCCGTCAAAGAAGCCACCGCGTCCGGGGTGCTGCTGGACAGCGGTGAGTTCGTCGCGACGAAGACCCTCGTCTGGTGCGTGGGGGTACGTCCTGATCCGCTCGTCGCCGATATCGGCCTGCCGGTCGAACGCGGCCGTCTGAGGGTCACACCGCGCCTGGACGTGCCCGGACACCCGGGTGTCTTCGCCTGCGGGGATGCCGCGGCCGTGCCCGACCTGACCCGTCCCGACTCCCCGGACGCGGGTGACGGGGGGTTCCCCCTGACGCCGATGACCGCGCAGCACGCCACGCGGCAGGGCGCTGTCGCGGCCGACAACGTGGCCGCCTCCCTGGGATACGGCCAGGCCAGGCCGTACAAGCACCATGACATGGGATTCGCGGTGGACCTGGGCGGAGCGCGGGCGGCGGCCAACCCGATGGGCATCCCGCTGTCCGGCGCCGCGGCCGGTGTGGTCACCCGCGGCTACCACCTCGCCGCCATGCCCGGCAACCGGGTGCGGGTCGCGGCCGACTGGTTGCTGGACACGGTTCTCGCACGCCAGGGCGTGCAACTCGGCTTGGTCCGTTCCTGGTCGGTGCCACTGGATTCGGCGTCGCCCGAGCTTGCGCGATTCCCCGCTTCCGGAAAGGAGTGACATGCGGTACGAAGACCTTTGCGAACTGGGGCAGCAATTGAGGGTGGACGCGGTACGGGCGGCGGACGCCGCAGGCTCCGGCCATCCCACCTCGTCCATGTCGGCGGCCGACCTCGCCGCTGTGCTCATCGCCCGTCATCTGCGCTACGACTTCGACGATCCCTCCCATCCCGCCAATGACCGGCTCATCCTCTCCAAAGGCCATGCCTCGCCGCTCCTCTACGCCATGTACAAGGCCGCCGGGGCGATAGACGACGAGGAACTCCTCACGTTCCGGCAGCTCGGCAGCCGCCTCGAGGGACACCCCACACCGCGGTTGCCCTGGGTGGACGTGGCCACCGGATCGCTCGGCCAGGGGCTGCCGATCGGCGTGGGCATGGCACTGGCCGGCGCACGCCTCGCCGAGGTCCCGTACCGGGTGTGGGTGCTGTCGGGAGACAGCGAGATGGCGGAGGGGTCGGTCTGGGAGGCCGTCGAGCACGCCGCGTACGAGCAGTTGGGCAATCTCACCCTGGTCATCGACGTCAACCGCCTCGGCCAGCGCGGCCCCACCCGCCACGGTCACGACCTCGACGCCTACGCACGCCGGCTACGGGCCTTCGGATGGCACACGATCGAGATCGACGGTCACGACATACCGGCCATCGACAAGGCCTTCGCGGAGGCAGCCGCTGCCGACGGGCGCCCTACGGCCGTCATCGCCGCGACGTTCAAAGGGCGGGGAGTCGCCGCCGTGGAGGACCAGGAGGGCAAGCACGGCAAGCCGCTCCCGGATGCCGACGCAGCGATCGAGGAACTGGGCGGACCCCGGTTCATCCGGGTCGAGGTGGCGCCTCCGCCCGATGCGCCGACCCCGCCGGACCGGTCGGCGCGAGCCGGCGCGGCAGCGGCTCTGCCCCGCTTCGACCCGGGGTCCGATGAGGCCACCCGTACCGCGTACGGCCGTGCGCTGGCAGCGCTCGGCTCGGCGCGTGATGACGTCGTCGCGCTGGACGCCGAGGTGAGCGACTCCACGCGGACCGAATACTTCAAGAAGGAGCACCCTGAACGGTACTTCGAGTGCTACATCGCCGAACAGCAGCTCATCGCGGCGGCGGTGGGTATGCAGGCACGCGGCTGGGTGCCGTTCGCATCGAGCTTCGCTGCGTTCCTGACCCGCGCGCACGACTTCCTGCGGATGGCGTCGGCGAGCCGGGCCGGGATCAATGTCATCGGATCGCACGCCGGAGTGACGATCGGTCAGGACGGGCCGTCCCAGATGGGCCTCGAGGATCTGGCCATGTTCCGGGCCATCCACGGCTCGACGGTCCTCTACCCCTGCGACGCCAACCAGACGGCCCGGCTGGTGGCGGCGATGGCCGACCTGGAAGGCGTGCGCTATCTGCGCACGACACGCTCCGAAACCCCGGTCGTCTACGGGTCTGACGAGGAGTTCCCCATCGGGGGCAGCAAGGTGCTGCGCCGCGGTGACGACGATCGCGCGACGATCGTCGCGGCGGGCACGACCGTCCACGAAGCTCTGCGCGCCGCCGAGGTACTGGCGGCGGACGGGATAGACGTCAGGGTCATCGATCTGTACTCCGTCAAACCGGTCGACGTGGACACCCTCAACGACGCCGCCGGGGCGACCGGATGCCTGCTCACGGTGGAGGACCACCACCCGGAGGGAGGTATCGGCGACGCTGTCGCGGATGCCTTCGCGGACGGCAGGCCGATGCCGAGGCTGGTCCGCCTCGCGGTCCGCAACATGCCCGCGAGCGCCACGCCGGAGCAGCAGGCACAGGCGTCGGGAATCGACGCGGAGTCCATCGCGGCGGCGGTGAAGCTGCTCGTGGAGCGGGTCGTGGTGCGGTGAAGGCGCCAGGCGGCCGAGCGGCGGACGGCCTGTCGGACGTCAGAAGGTGACGAGAGGGCCGCTGCAGGGCGGGGTTCCGGGGAAGGGCGGGGTCAGCGGCCGGCGCCGGCCCCGGCCACCGCCTTGGTGAACTCCGCGGTGAAGGCCGAGCAGAACGCCTCGAGATCATCCGGCTTGCGGCTGGTGATCAGTGCGTTCGGACCCTCCCGGCATACTTTCACCGCCTCGTCGACCCAGATGCCGCCCGCGTTGCGGATATCAGTGCGCAGGCTGGGCCATGACGTGAGTGCCCTGCCCCGGAGGACATCGGCCTCCACGAGGATCCACGGGGCATGGCAGATCGCCGCGACCGGCTTGCCCTCCTCGAAGAACGCCCGGACGAACGCCACGGCACCCTCGTCCATGCGCAGGGCATCCGGGTTGGCGACACCTCCAGGGAGTATCAACCCGTCGAAGTCCAACGCGGAGCCACCCGGGACCACCAAGTCCACCGGGAACGAGTCGGCCTTGTCGAGATGGTGGAACGCCTGGATACGGCCGGGCTTCGTGGAGAGCAGCAGAGGTGTTCCGCCGATACCCGCCACGGCCTGCCAGGGTTCGGTGAGCTCGGCCTGCTCGACGCCTTCCGGCGCCATGAGGAAGGCGATGTTCATGATCTCGGCACTCCTCCACACCCCCGCTCGCGGTGCCGGCCCGCCGGGTGGCCGGAACGCATCCTGCGGGACGCGGCCTGACACGGCACCTACCCGCGTAGCGCGGCCTTATGCCGCACCGGGGGAAAGTAGCTGAGGCGGCGGACGAACCACACCCCGGCCGTTCGGCTACGCGGACCAGTGAGCGGGGCGAGTCAGCCCCCGTGGGATCCGGGTCCTCGCGTCACCCTTGCCCTGCTGGAGCTGCGGCTGGGTGACGAAGACACTGCCGGTCAGGTCAGCGCCGCTCAGATCCGCGTCGCGTAGGTCAGCACCGAGGAGGTCGGCGAGGCGCAGGTCGGCGCTGGTGAGGTCGGCGGCTATCAGGCAGGCGCCCCGCAGATCGGCACCCCGCAGATCGGCTCCCGCGAGCCGCGCGCCGAAGAGGTCGGCTCCCCGCCGGTCCTTCTTGCGCCCGGGCTTCGCCTCGGCCCGGACCAAGGCACTCACGCGCAGCAGCTGATCGCCGGTTCGGGCGCGGAGGGCCGGGACGTCGATGCCGAGCAGGGTGGCGGGCTCCTGACGGGTCAGCGTGTCGATGTCGTCGTAGAGGCGGCGGATCTCGGCATGGAGGCTGCGGGCGGCCGGCAGTTCCACGGCCTCGGCCAGGTGACGGAGCAGTTCGTGGAGCTGCCGCAGCACCGGGAAGACCGCGAACATCCGCTGTGCCGTGTCGGGCCGCTGCCGCCAGCTGACACCGCCGAAGGTGACTTGGGAGACCTTTTGACCGGCTCCGAAGCAGTCGTAGACGGTACAACCCGGGAAGCCGCGCTCCCGCAGCCGGTCGTGGATGCCGCACCGGAAGTCCTCGCCGAGGTGGGTGCAGGGCTGTCCCGCGGGCTTGCCGACCGCGAAATCGGCCGACGCCGCGAACGGCAGGGCGGCGCAGCACAGACCGAAGCAGCTCCCGCAGTCGGCCCGCAGCTCAGGGTTCGCGGAGATGACGCCTCCCGTATCGGGCGTCCCGCGGGTGTCCGTCGCGTGCGTCTCCGAGCCGCACGTCTCCGACCCGCACGTGCCTGCCCCGCACGTCTCCGACACGACGTCGTACCTCGTTCGTTCAGCCATCCACCAACCGGTCGTCCCGGCCCGACCAGGCATTCTCGCAAGACGCCGATGCCATCCGCCACCGCGTTTGCGGCGTTCCGGCACGGGCAGGCCTTTCATGTCCATGGCGGCACCGGCTCCATCTTCTCGCGCAGGGACTGAGAGTGACCGCGCGCGCATGATGACGCCCCGGAACACCGCTGAGGCCTCCGCGCGGCTCACCGCGCTCCGTTCCGGAACGAGGTGCTGCTGGACGCCCCGCGTCCGGACGCGGCACGAGGGCCGTCGGGTCAGGGATCGGCGCGTGGGGCCCGGTCGGCTCGGTCCGCCCGTTCACCGAGCCTGCCGACCGCCGTGACGATCCGGTCCCAGAACCTTTCACGGTCGAGGCTTAGCGCCACCTGAGCGTTCACCGGGCGGTCCGGGTGCCGGTGCAGATCCACGACGGTCGCCCCGCGGGTGTGCTGCCCACGCAGTTCGACGGCCACGCTCGCCTCGGCGCAGTGGACGATGGCGGCATCGATGACCCTGGCCACCGCCACCGGGTCGTGGAGAGGCGGAGCGTCGAAGCCCCACAGCTTGCGGTACGTGGCGCCGAAATACGTCATCAGCTCCACGCAGATGCCGCCGAGTTCGGTGCCGAGCCCTTCGAAGCGGGCGAGGACATCGGGCGTGGCCAGCGCCTGGTGGGTGACGTTGAGCCCGCACATCGTCAGGGGCAGGCCGCTGCGGAAGACGATGTCGGCGGCCTCGGGGTCCGCGTACATGTTGAACTCCGCGGCGGGGGTGCGGTTTCCCCGCTCGGTCGAGCCTCCCATGAGGACGATCTCGCGGATGTGCCGGGTCACCTCGGGATAGCGGATCAGCAGCAGGGCGATGTTGGTCAATGGAGCGGTCGGGACAAGGACGACCGGCTCCGGGTGGCCGGTGAGGAGGCGGTACATCAGATCGACCGCGTGTTCGGAGACAGCGCTCACGGTGGGCTCGCCGAAGCTCGGCCCGTCCATTCCGGAGTCCCCGTGCACGTCAGCGGCCACGTAACGGGTCCCTACGAGCGGGCGGGCGCAGCCGGCGGCGATCGGGACGTCGGTGATGGCCGCGGCGGTGCAGATACGACGGGCGTTCAGGGTGGTCTTCTCGACCACCTGATTGCCCGCCACCGTCGTGATCGCGAGTAGATCGATGGCCGGATCGCCGGCCGCGAGCAGGATGGCGATCGCGTCGTCATGCCCGGGATCGCAATCGATGATGATCGGGACAGACACGGCGCTCCTCGGCTCTCGCGTCCGGACGTGGAGATGCCCCACCAGTGTGCCGTGTGAGACTCCGGGTGCCGCGATACCGGCGCTGTTGCCAGCTCGGCCTGGTGTGTCCGTCGCCTCCTACAGCGCCCTGAGGCCGTCGATCACCTCCCGGAGGATCTTCTCGTCGGGCAGTCCGGCGGGGGGTACCGGCCCGCTGACGACGACGAAGCCGGCTTCGAGGAGGTCGCCCAGAAGGACGCGTACGACCCCGACGGGCAGGTCCGCGCCCGCGGCGAGTTCCGCCACCGACTGCGTCTCGACCGAGCAGAGCCCGAGGAGCGACCGGTGCTCGGGACCGATGAGGGACTGCCCGGCCCGGACCAGCGCGTCCGGGGCGAGGTCGACCAGCGCGATGAGATCGAATCGTTCGGCACCGGCCCCGGCCTTCGTCCGTCCTCCCGTCATGGCGTAGGGACGCACGAGAGGGCCCGCCTCGGCGTCGTACCAGCGGCTGCCCGGTCCCCGACCGCCGTCGCCGGCATCGTTCATGGTCGGTGGTGCCTCTCCGGGTCAGTCGGCAGTCGGTTGGGTGGCGGACAGGCGCGGTGGAGTCCGCAGGTGTTCGCCCACCTGTTTGACGAGGCGCGCCATCTCGTACGCGATGAGGCCGATGTCGGCGGACGCGGTGCTGAGGACGGCAAGGCAGGAACCTTCGCCCGCCGCCGCGACGAAGAGGAAGCCACGCTCCAGCTCGACCATGGTCTGGCGTACGGAACCGGCGTGGAAATGGCGTCCGGTTCCCTTGGCCAGACTGTGGAATCCGGACGCCACGGCAGCGAGGTGCTCGGCGTCCTCGCGGGTGAGGCCGTCGGACGCTCCGACCGCGAGACCGTCGCCGGACAGGACGACCGCGTGCCGGACCCCGCTCACCCGCGTCGTCAGGTCGTCCAGCAGCCAGTCGAGTTCCCCGGAGGCGGGCTCCGGGGCGATCCTCCCGTGGTTGATCATGCGTCGGCTCCTTCGTTTGTCTCATTGGGTTCGCGGTCGCTGCGTTCACTGAGCTGGGTAGTGCCGCCGCCTCGGGTCCAGCCTGCGCGGAAGGCGACCATACGCTCCCTGGCCTGCTCCGGCGTGGGCTCGGGTGGGTCGCAAGCGGCCCGGCCGTCCGGACGGGTCACTTCCGCGGCGGGGGCATCCGGATCGCGGGCCGCCCGTAGTTGAGGCACCAGATGGGACTGCCGGACGCGTCGGGGAAGGACGCCTGAAGCCGCTGTGTCGTCCACCGTGTCCGGGACGGGTGCGGGCCGCTGCGCGCGGGGCGTCACGGGACTGGGCGGAGCCTTCGGCCCGGTCGCCTCGTGCATCGGGCGGGTGCGGCTGGGCGAGCGCAACGCGACGACGCCCGGCGGCGGTGCGGCCACTGGCTGGGCTCCCACCGCGGCATCGGCTCCCGCGGCGGCTTCGGCTTCGGCTTCGGCTTCGGGGGCGTCGGCGGTAGCCGTACCGCCATCTGTCTCGTCGTGTGGAGGCACGTCCTGGAGCAGCGCGTTCGGGAGCAGCACGACGGCGGCGGTCCCCCCGAAGGGCGACGGCCGCAGTCTCACCTTGACGTCGTGGCGGACGGAGAGCTTGCTGACGACGAAGAGCCCGAGCCGGTCGCTGTCGAAGAGGTCCAGTGCCTCGGTCTCCTCGATTCGCCGGTTGGCCTCGGCGAGCGCCTCCTTGCCCATACCGAGTCCGCGGTCTTCGATTTCGAGCGCGTAGCCGTTGCCGACGGGTTCGCCGTTGACCCGGACCCGGGTGTGGGGCGGTGAGAACTGGGCCGCGTTCTCGATCAGTTCGGCGAGGAGATGGGTGAGGTCCGCGACGGCGGTACCGATGACCGCGGCCTCCGGGAGGGGGCGCACCTCGACGCGTGCGTAGTCCTCCACTTCCGAGACCGCAGCCCGGACGACGTTGGTCAGCAGTACGGGCGTACGCCAGGCACGCCCGGGAGCGGCACCGGAGAGGATGATCAGACTCTCCGCGTGGCGGCGCATGCGGGTCGTGAGGTGGTCCAGCCGGAACAGGTCGCCGAGCTCGTCGGGATCCTCGGCGCGGCGTTCCATGCTGTCGAGCAGATTGAGCTGACGGTGCACCAGGACCTGGCTGCGACGGGCGAGGTTGACGAAGACACCCGAGATACCCCGGCTGAGCTCGGCCCGCTCGACGGCGGCGTCGAGCGCGGCACGGTGGACGGTCCACAGCGCTTCGCCGACCTCGGCCACCTCGTCCTGCGGGGGCGGCCCCTCGGGAGCCTCGGCCCGGACATCGAGCTTCTCGCCGGAGCGGAGTACCCGCATGGCCCGGGGCAGCCGGTAGCGGGCTATCTCCAGGGCGGTGTTGCGGAGGCTGACGAGCTCGACGACCAGAGCACGTCCGATGCGCACGGAGATGACGAGCGCGGCCGCGACCGCCAACAGGCCGAAGAGCACGGCCGCCCCGGCCGGGGTGCGCAGTCTGCCGACGAGGGGGTCGGCAGGGCTCGCCGTACCGGCCCGGACGTGCTCCCCGATGTCGCGCATCGCCGTGTGTACGGCGCCGTGGGCCGATTCCCAGGCAGCGGCGGACACCGCCCGGGCGGCGCGCCGGTCCGATCCGGCGTTGACGATGCCGTCCTCGGCCGATTCGAGTGCCTGGTACGCGCTCTGGGTGGTGAGCGCGCTCCATGCTGCGCGATCAGCCGCCGGCAGCTCACCGGCGGAGGACTCGACAAGGGCGCGGCGGGTTCCGACCGCTCCGATGAACAGCTTTCGGCGCTCGGCTCTGAAAGTCCCCTGTGTCTGTGCCGCGGAGAGCAGGGCGTCTTCGCGGGCGAGCATTTCGGCAGCGCGGCCGAACTCGATGACTACGCGGGGGTCGGCGCCCGCTGCCGCGTCCTGGCTGCCCGCGAGCGCGCCCTGGACGCTGAAGGCGGCGCTGATCGCGGCCGTGTACTGCGCGAATGCCATGTCCCAGTCGGCGCTTTGGCCGAGCACGGCGGTACGCAGAGCGGGCAGCGCGGCGCTCGCGGCGACGAGCTGGTCGAGGCGCTCCGCGACGGTCGGCGGAATGCCCCCCGCGTCGGCGATGGTGTGCTTGTCGCCGAGCGCGAGTGCGGCGAGGGCGGTGCCGGTGGCATCGGTCTGCCGGCGGAAGTCGGCGGCGTGTTCCGGGGTGGGCGCGGCTATCTGGCGGAGTGCGGTGCGGCGTTCGTCCTGGAGTGCGGACAGGACACCGCCGACAGGGCGGCGGACGCGCTCCTCGATGTCCTGGAGCTGGCGCAGCCGGGCGGCGTCCTGGGCGGTGGTGACGATGGCGAAGCCCCAGAGGACGAGGAGCGAGACAACCGGGACCATCAGCAGGGAAACGATTTTGGCGCGTACGGTCCTGGGGGTCGGGCGCCATCGTTCACGGGGGTGCCGGGTGCCCGGCACCCCCGAAGCCCATCCCCGGCCCAGCGCCGTTTCGAACTGTTCGTCCGCAGGCTGGGTCTTATACACAAATACCATCCCACGATACACACACACAACTCGGTTTGCGGGTGTCTGTGTGTAATTG
>NZ_JBHXFA010000004.1:21277-100645 GCF_042724175.1 Streptomyces sp. NPDC127084 | reverse complement strand
CGGCGCCCCCCCCCCCCGCCCTCTGTCGCGCTCGGGCGGCGTCGCCGCTACGCGGACGCCGCCGTGAGGAAGGCCGCCCAGGCGGTGGACGGGACGGCGAGCGTGGGGCCGTCGCTGACCTTGGAGTCGCGGATGTGGACGGTGCCGGGGCAGACGGCGACCTCGACGCACGCGCCGCCCTCATTGCCGCTGTAGCTGCGCTGAACCGGACCAGGGTGGGGCTTGCGATCCCGCCGCCATGCTCTCGATCAGTGCCACGGACTCCCAGCGGTTGAGCGCCTGGGCCCGCAGGGTGCCGAACAGGGCGATCAGCCGGTTGACCTCTTCGGGCTTGGAGATCAAGGTTTCCCCACCGTAATCCGACGTGTGCCCCAGGTTCTTTCCTTCCGGAAGGCTCATCAACTGGAATGCCCCCAACAGCGCCGCGTGCGCCTCCCGCTCGGTCGGCATCACCTGCACTGTCAGATTGCTCTTGATGTGTACCAGCTCCAGCAGATGCAGCAGTTGCTCCCTGAGTACAGCCCGGCCTCCGATCGGCCGCTGGAGCGCGGACTCCTCGATGACATAGCTGAGGACCGGCTTCGGCTTGCGGTCCAGCAGAGCCTGCCGTTCCAGGCGCCCCTGCACGTGCCGGTCCATCTCCTCCGGCTCGTAAGCGGGCACCCGCACCTCGTACAGCGCCCGCGCGTAGGCCGGGGTCTGGAGCATGCCGGGAATCACCATGTTCTCGTAGGCGCTGTAGCTCAACGCCTCAAGCGTGGTGCGCAGCCAGTCCAGAGACTTGGGCGAGTACTTCTCCTCGTCCATCATCTCCACACACGACGCCAGCACCCCGCCGGCTCCCAGCACACGGTCCGCCTCCACCAGGAACTCCGTCGTCGGGATGCGCTCCGCCCGCTCGTACGCTCCGAGCAGCGACTCCGACATCACCAGCCGGTCTGCCAGCTCCTTCTGGGTCATCCCGGCGAGCGTCCGGAACAGCTTGATCAGGGTCCCCACGTGCTTGCGCGCGGGCGAGGGTTCCTTGCCCGACCCCACCGCGACCACCGTCCTTCCCACACCTGCCCGATGTGGATCGTGTCCCCCTGGTCACGTTACGCAGTCGCCGGAATGCTCGGGGGCATGAACAGCGAAAAGCTCCCCGATTGGGTACCGGCTTCGGGTGTGCAACTTCGGCTCACCGGCGTCCACTTCGACGCCGTCCGGGTACGCGGCGTGCGCGGAGAGGCCGTGCTGCACCACCTCGTCTACGCCACGGGCGGCCATCCCGGCCCGGTGGTGCGCGAGATGTGGCGCGGCCGGTGGTCGTACTTCCTGATCCCGCCCGGCACCAGCAAGGACCACCCCTGGCCGCCCGGCGCCGCCACCTTCGGCCCCTGCGCCCGCGACCAGTACGTCGGCGTTCCCGCCGCCCATGGCAACACCTACCCCCTGTCCTGGCCCGCCGGTCCTCCGGTGGCTGGTGAGTTCGTGGATCCGGAGCTGCTGTTCGCCGTCGTCACCGCGCAGTTGTGCGTGGCGCCCGGAGGGTGACGCGCCAGGGTCAGTGCCGCCGCTTGAGGAGGACACGGGCGTACACATCCGTGCCGATCGGGTCGACACACCTCGACCCGAGGCCCGCGGCACAACCCGTGCCGAGGGGGGCATACGGTGAGGGGTCCAAAGCCTGAGCCGGGAGGAGACACGGATGGGCAGCCGCACCGCGCTGGTCGAGGATCTGATGGAGAGGTTCCCGCACGTACCGCGGGAAGCCGTCTTCAAGGAGGACCTGCTCCGGGGCGGGGTCGCCTTCGACGCGTCCGCGCTCTCCGACAACGAGGGGGGTGAGGTCAAGCCGAAGTCGTACTTCATCTTCTCCTTCGACCACGGCACCCTGCCCGAGCTCGGGGAGGCCGCGCTCAGGCGGCCCCCGGAAGAGATCATCCTCACCGGCGGGCCGTACGACCTGCGGCGCACGGTCGTCTCGGTGCGGGTTAACCCGTCCTCGCCGTACCGCGTCGCCGCCGACGAGGAGGGGCTGCTCGGGCTCTACCTCGACGGCGCGCGGATCGCGGACGTGGGCGTGCCGCCCATGCCGGAGTACTACCGGCACACCCTCTCCAACGGGAAGTCCGTGATGGAGGTGGCTCCCACCATCCAGTGGGGCTACCTCATCTATCTGACCGTCTTCCGGGTCTGCCAGTACTTCGGCGCCAAGGAGGAGTGCCAGTACTGCGACATCAACCACAACTGGCGCCAGCACAAGGCGGCCGGGCGGCCGTACACCGGGGTCAAGGACGTCGACGAGGTCCTCGAAGCCCTGGAGATCATCGACCGCTACGACACCGCCAAGGCGTCCACCGCCTACACCCTCACCGGCGGCGCGATCACCAAGACCGTCGGCGGACGCGACGAGGCGGACTTCTACGGCCGGTACGCCAAGGCCATCGAGGAGCACTTCCCCGGCCGCTGGATCGGCAAGGTCGTCGCCCAGGCCCTGCCCAAGGACGACGTCCAGCGGTTCAAGGACTACGGCATCCAGATCTACCACCCCAACTACGAGGTCTGGGACCGTCGGCTCTTCGAGCTGTACTGCCCCGGCAAGGAGCGCTACGTCGGCCGCGACGAGTGGCACAAGCGGATCCTCGACTCGGCGGAGGTCTTCGGCGCCCGCAACGTGATCCCCAACTTCGTCGCGGGCGTGGAGATGGCCGAACCGTCCGGCTTCACCACCGTGGACGAGGCCATCGCCTCCACCGCCGAGGGTCTGCGCTTCTTCATGTCGCACGGCATCACCCCCCGCTTCACCACCTGGTGCCCTGAGCCGACCACCCCGCTCGGCAAGGCCAACCCGCAGGGCGCGCCGCTGGAGTACCACATCCGGCTGCTGGAGGTGTACCGCGCGACCATGGACGAGTTCGGCCTCTCCTCACCCCCCGGCTACGGGCAGCCCGGGCCCGGCCGCGCCGTCTTCTCGGTGAGCTCGTTCATGGACAGCCTGCCGGCCGTGGAATCGGCGGAGGAGGACGCGGAGGTTCCGCTGCCCCGGACGTGAACGACCACCGGTGTGGTGCGGATCAGCCCTGCGCGCGAGGCTGCCAGACGTAACGGACATCCGGCTCGCGTTCCTCGTTGCGCAGCCCGTCCGTGTGCTCGACCGCGACGAAGCCGTGCCGCTCGTAGAAGCGTCGCGCGGCTTCGTTGACCTGGAAAGTCCACAACGCCAGGCCGTCCGGCCGCTGTCGCATGGCCAGGTCCATGAACCGGTCACCCAGGCCGCGTCCGCGCCACGCCGGATCGAGGTAGAGCTGCTCCACTTCCCCGCCGTCGAGTACCAGGAGCCCCACCACGCCGCTCTCGGCGACCGCCACCCACGTCTCGTACTGCGGCACCACCACATACGAGAACCAGGAGCGGACCTCGTCATCGTCGTGCGCGCGGCGCACCGACGGCAGTGCGGCGGTGAAGGAGCGCAGCCATACGTCAGCCGCGCCCGCCGCGTCGGGGCTGCCCGCACGACGAATGAGCACATCATCACTGTTCACAGCGCGAGACCATCTCAGACTCAAGGTCGCGCCGCATCCGAATTCGATGACCCGCGCGCCCCGGCCTCCTGAGGTCTTCCTCCGGGCTTCGTCGGAGCAGCGCGGTACCGGCTTCCCGGCGCCACCGCCCTCAGTGCTCCCCCGGCGGGGACTCGGGCACGTACGCGGCAGCGGCCAGGTACTCGTCCAGGAGCTGGACCTGCCGCCGCGGTGGGAACGCCGCGGGGTCGAACAGGGCCTGGACCACCAGGCCGAGTACGAAGGACTGGGCGCGGGCGGCGATGTCCGAGGGGTCGCCGGGGGGCAGTTCGCCGATTGCCTGGGCCGCCGCCACCCGCCGGCTCAGCCGGTCACGGCCCTCCTCGTACTTGCGGGCGTAGTCGACGCTCAGCTCGGGGTCGGAGAGTGCGGCGTCCCAGGAGGACACCCAGATCCGGTTGCTGTCGGTGGCTTCCGGGGTCAACGGCAGGATGTCCAGCAGTGCGTCACGTACGGCGGCCAGTCCCCCGCGGCCCTCACCGCCCTTGTCCGCGTGGCGGCGGGGCCGGGAGGCGGTGCGCTGTTCGAGAAGGTCGAGGGCGTGTTCCACCAGGGCGCGCTTGGTGGGGAAGTAGTGCGTGAGCAGGCCGGTGGTCGCGCCGAGTTCGGTCGCGACGGCGCGCAGGGTCAGACCGGCGAATCCGCGGGTGGCCATCACCTGCCAGACGGCTGCGGAGACATCGCGTCTGCGGGCCTCGTGATCTCCCTTGGTGCGGGGCATGACCCCACGGTACGTTGCCATAACACTTGTTATGCAAACGGAGAGGCAACCATGTTCTCGCTGCCGCTGGGCGACGACGCCCACCTCGGCCCGCTGGAGGTCTGGCACGCCGAGGAGTTCGCCGCACATCTGGACCGGGCACGGGAGCACATCCGCCCGTGGGTGGGTGCCGGGTTCGTCACCACGGATGTGGACGGGGCGCGGGCCACGCTCGGGCGGTACGCCGAGCGGCAGGCCGGCGACGGCGGCCGCCTCTACGGCATCTGGCGGGAGGGGGTGCTGGTCGGCGGGGTGATGTTCACCAGCTTCCAGGCCGATACCGGAAGCTGTGAGGTGGGGTGCTGGCTGGAGCCGGCGAGCGAGGGCCACGGGCTGGTCACGCGGGCCTGCGGCGCCCTGCTGGACTGGGCGTTCACGGTCCGGGGGCTGCACCGGGCAGAGTGGTACTGCCGGGCCGACAACGACCGCAGCTCGGCGGTGGCCAGGCGGCTCGGTATGACGCTGGAGGGGACGCTGCGCGAGTCCTGGCCGTACGAGGGCGTGCGCCACGACAAGCAGGTCTGGGCGATCCTCGCGCGTGAGTGGCTCAAGCGGACGGCGCGGTAGGCCGCCACGGCCGGAACACCGGCACCGCGAACCCGTCGCCACCGTCCTCGCGGAAGGCCACCTCCAGCTCCATCCCCACCCGCAGCTCCACCTCCGGGCAGTCCACCACCACGGTCATCATCCGCGGCCCTTCGGCGAGGTCGACCACCGCGGCCGTGTAGGGCGTACGGTCCGCGAACGGCGGCAGGTCATTGCGATGGACGACGGACCAGGTGTAGAGCGTGGCCCGGCCGCTCGCCCGCTCCCAGCCCACGTCCTCGCTCCAGCAGTGCGGGCAGAACTCGCGCGGATAGTGGTGGGCCGCACCGCAGGCCCCGCAGCGCCGGACGAGCAACCGGCCGTCGGCCGCGGCCTCCCAGTACGTACGCGTGAAGTCGTCGATCTCGATCATTGCGGACCTCCGCCGAACCAAAGAATCTGACGATGCATCAGTTCAGCGGATGGGCTGGTACGGGCGCAAGAGTCCGGGACGGACGCCCGTGACCGATTCGCAATCGATTCCCGTCTCGTCCGAGACCCATCAGGTGACCGGGCCGTTACGCTCGGCGTTCATGAACGATGCCATACGCGCCGCTTTCGCACGTGCGAACGACTTCACGGACGACCGGCCCGTGTACGTCATCGGCGCGGGACCCGGCGGGCTCGCCGTCGCCGCCGCGCTGCGGGAGCGCGGAGTGCGCGCGGTCGTACTGGAGAAGTCCGGGTCCGTCGGTGCCTCCTGGCGCGGGCACTACGACCGGCTGCGGCTGCACACCACCCGGAGGCTGTCATCCCTGCCGGGACTCGCGATGCCGCGCGCGTTCGGCCGGTGGGTGGCACGCGACGACGTGGTCCGCTACCTGGAGAAGTACGCGGAGTTCCACGAGCTGGAGCTGATCACGGGCGTGGCGGTCACCCGTGTGGAGCCCGCGGGCCCCGACTGGGTGCTGCACGCGACCGGCGGGCGGCGGCTCACCGGGCGGGCGGTCGTCGTGGCCACCGGCTTCAACCACACGCCGCGCCTGCCGGACTGGCCGGGCCGGGAGTCCTTTCCGGGGGAGCTGCTGCACGCGTCCGCGTACCGCGAGCCCGGCCCGTACGCGGGCAAGGACGTACTGGTCGTCGGGGCGGGGAACACGGGCGCCGAGATAGCCGCCGACCTGGCGGCGGGCGACGCCGCGCGCATACGCCTGTCCGTCCGCACCGCCCCGCACATCGTGCGCCGCTCCGTCCTCGGCTGGCCCGCGCAGCGCGCCGCCGTGCTCTCCCGCAGGCTGCCGGTCCACCTGGTGGACCTGGCCGCGCGGGCGATATCCCGGGTCTCGGTGCCCGACCTGTCGGCGCACGGCCTGCCCCGGCCGGGCACCGGCCTCAGCTCCCGCGCCGGGCAGGGCGCCCTGCCGGTGCTGGACGTGGGTCTCATCGACGCCGTACGCAAGGGGCGGGTGGAGCCGGTGGCGGCGGTGGAGTCGTTCGAGGGGGGCAAGGTGGTGCTGGCGGACGGCAGCCGGATCGCACCGGACGTGGTGATCGCGGCGACGGGCTACCGGCGCGGGCTCGAGGACCTGGTGGGGCATCTGGGCGTACTGGACGACCGGGGGCGGCCGGTGGTGGGCCGCCGGACGAAACGGGGTCGAGCGGCGCACGAGGCGCCCGGGCTGTACTTCACGGGCTTCACCAACCCGATCAGCGGGATGCTGCGTGAACTCGGCATCGACGCACGGAAGATCGCGAAGAGGCTCGGGCGTCTCGCGGCGAAAGAGGACGCGGGGGTGGCGCGGGAGACAGCGAAGGCGCCGTAGGGCTCAGAGACGTCGAGGCGCCGGGTCATCGGGGCGTCGGGGACCGTGGGCTGCTCCGCGCCCGCGCTGCACAACTGTTCCTGACGTGCAGCCAGTTCAGCTAATCTGACAGTGCGTCAGACAGCTCTACCGGACGACGACGAGCAGGAGCGGCGTAGCGATGCTTGGATCGACCCACGGCAGCCTCACCACCGATCTCCGCGCCCGCGTCGTGGCCTGCGGGGAGCAGCCAGGACCCACCGTCCACGGTACCGCCGCGAGCGAGGGCGACCTCGATGTCAGCGGGCGTCCGCTGTACGCGCCCGTACCGGATCTCGACCGGTTCTTCCGGCCCGAATCGGTCGCCGTCATCGGCGCGTCCGACGCCGAAGGGCGACCCAACACCGGTATCACCCGGCAGCTCATCGCCTGGGCCGACCGCGTCGGCGCCCGGCTGTACCCCGTGCATCCGCACCGGACCACGGTGTTCGGACTGCCGTGCGCGGCGTCCGTGGCCCGGCTACCGGAGGCCGTGGATCTCGCCGTGCTGCTGGTCGCCGACCCGCTGCCGGTGATCGAGGAACTCGGCCAGGCGAAGGTGCGGTTCGCGGTCGCCTTCGCCTCCGGCTTCGCGGAGACCGGCGAGGAGGGGGCGGCCGCCCAGCGGCGGCTCGCCGCCGCCGCCGAGCGGTCCGGGCTGCGGCTGCTCGGACCCAACACCAACCTCAATGCCTTCGAGAAGTTCCGCGACGACCTCGAAGGGCCCGCCATCGCGCTGATCACCCAGTCCGGTCACCAGGGCCGGCCCGTCTTCACCCTCCAGGAGCTGGGCATCCGGCTCTCCCACTGGGCGCCGACCGGCAACGAGGCGGATCTGGAGACCGCCGACTTCCTCTCGTACTTCGCCGGACGGCCCGAGGTCGGCGCGATCGCCTGCTATGTGGAGGGGCTCAAGGACGGGCGTTCCTTCCTGCTCGCCGCCGACCGGGCGGCGCGGGCCGGTGTGCCGGTGGTGGCGGTGAAGGTGGGCCGCACCGAGACGGGCGCGCGCACCGCCGCCTCGCACACCGGCAAGCTGACCGGCGCGGACCAGGTGGTGGACGCGGCGATGCGGCAGTACGGGGTGATACGGGTCGACGGGCTCGACGAACTACAGGACACCGCCGCCCTGTTGGCGCGGGCCCGTACACCGCGTGCGGACGGTGTCGTCGTGTACTCGATCTCCGGCGGCACCGGCGCCCACTTCGCGGACCTGGCCACGGAGGCCGGGCTTCGGCTGCCGGCACTGTCCGCCGCCAAGCAGGACGAACTGCACCAGTGGATACCGGAGTACCTGAACGTCGCCAACCCCGTGGACAACGGCGGCCATCCGGTCGGCGACTGGCGCGGCCGGAAGATCATCGACGCGATACTCGCCGATCCGGCGGTCGGGGTGCTGATCTGCCCGATCACCGGCCCGTTCCCGCCGATGAGCGACAGGCTGGCGCAGGACCTGGTGGACGCGGCGGAGGCGACGGACAAGCTGGTGTGCGTGGTGTGGGGTTCGCCGGTGGGGACGGAGGAGGCATACCGAACGACGCTGCTGGGCTCGTCGCGGGTGGCCACGTTCCGCACCTTCCGCAACTGCGTCACAGCGGTGAAGGCGTATCTCGACCACCACCGCTTCACGGCCTTCTACCGCTCTCCGTTCGACGAGGCCCCTCGCTCCCTCTCCCCCTCCTTCCGCAAGGCGGAGGCGCTGCTGCGACCCGGCCACCGGCTCAGCGAGCACGCGGCGAAGCAACTGCTGCGGGCGTACGGGATACGGGTGCCGCGCGAGCAGTTGGTGACCAGCGCGGCGGCGGCGGTGCGGGCGGCGGGCCTGGTCGGCTATCCGGTGGTGATGAAGGCGTCGGCGCCGCAGCTCGCGCACAAGACGGAACTGGGGCTGGTGAAGGTCGCGCTGACCTCGGCCAGCCAGGTCCGTGACACATACCGCGAGCTGACCGACATCGCCCGCTACGAGAACATCGCGCTGGACGGCGTCCTGGTCTGCCAGATGGTCGAGCGGGGCGTCGAGATGTTCGTCGGCGTCACCCAGGACGAGCTGTTCGGCCCGACGGTGACGGTGGGCCTGGGCGGCATCCTGGTCGAGGTGCTGCGGGACTCGGCGGTGCGCGTGCCGCCGTTCGGCGAGGACCAGGCCCGCTCGATGCTCGCCGAACTGCGCGGACGGGCCCTGCTGGACGGGGTGCGAGGCGGGCCACCGATGGATGTGGACGCACTGGTCGAGGTGGTGCTGCGGGTCCAGCGGATGGCGCTGGAGCTGGGCGGGGACGTGTCCGAGCTGGACATCAACCCGCTGATGGTGCTGCCGCGCGGGCAGGGCGCGGTGGCACTGGACGCGCTGGCGGTGTGCCGATGAGCGCCGACGGCGAAAGCGGTGTACCGGTGAACGCCGACAGCGTCGCGGACACGGTGCTGCACCGTACCGACAACAGCGTCTCCTGGATCACACTGAACCGGCCCGAGGCCATGAACGCCGTCACCTGGGACCAGCGTGAGCGGATCATCGCCCTGCTGGCCGACGCCTCCGCCGACCCGGGTGTACGGGCCGTGGTCATCACGGCGACGGGGAAGGGCTTCTGCGCGGGCGCGGACCTGCGCGGAGCGCCCGCGCGCGAGGGCGAACGGGTGGCGGGCGACGTGGCCCGTACGATCCGGCGCGGCGCACAACGCCTCATCGCGGCCGTGCTGGACTGCGAGAAGCCGGTGATCGCCGCGGTGAACGGTACGGCGGCGGGAATCGGCGCGCATCTGGCGTTCGCCTGCGATCTGGTGCTGGCCGCCGAATCGGCCCGTTTCATCGAGGTGTTCGTACGCCGCGGCCTCGTACCGGACGGCGGCGGGGCGTATCTGCTGCCACGGCTGGTGGGCCCGCAGCGGGCGAAGGAGCTGATGTTCTTCGGCGACGCGCTGTCGGCGGTGGACGCGCAGCGGCTGGGTCTGGTCAACAGGGTGCTGGCGGCTGGCGACTTGGAGAAGACCGCCCGCGAGTGGTCGGAGCGCCTCGCCCAGGGCCCCACGAGGGCGCTGGCCCTCACCAAGGAGCTGGTGAACGCCTCACTGGACGCCGACCGTGCCACGGCGTTCGCGGCGGAGGCCGCTGCTCAGGAGATCAACATGACCACGAGCGACGCGAACGAGGGCGTCGCGAGCTTCGTGGAACGGCGAGTGCCGAGATACCGGGGGCTGTAGGGCCTTGGGCCCCGGCCCAGGCGGGAAGGGACGGTCGATCTCACGGTGCGGGCGCGCGGTTGAGTACCCGAGCACCCGCGCCGTGTCGCGCCGCGAGATCGACGCCGCTCACGCTATCGCTCACGCATACGGGTTGAACGGTATCCCCGACGGCTTCGCCTCCGCGATGTTGCTCTCGAAGCTGCCGTCCTTGATCCCGAAGTGCGCGCTGCCGAAGTTCGCCGCGACGAGCTTGTCACGCAGGCCCGCCGGATAGCCGTTCCAGCCGACCAGCGCCGGGTACTGCCAGGTGCGCTGGTGGTTCTCCGGCGGGTCGTCGTTGGAGTTGGCGGCACGGAAGCAGTGGGTGGATACACCGTCCTTGTGGTACACGATCTTCGGGTGCGTACCCTCCCAGCGGATCTGGTCGCGCGGGTAGACGTTGAAGTCCCCGTGGGCGGAGGTGGCGACGTATTTCGCCTGGTTGTCCTGTACCCAGACCACGACATGCTCCCAGTCGTGCCGGTGACCGAACGGGTCCCAGCCCGGGATGGTCTGGTCCTTCTCGAAGTAGGAGCTGTACATGATGGCGCACCAGCCGTTGTTGCACTTCGAGCGCGAGTAGCCGTTGGTGTTGACGAGGTCCGCAGCGTCCCGGCAGCCACCGCTGAGGGACCCGGTGGTCTTCAGACCGCCATTGATGGAACCGTCAGGGCCGATGGCGGGCACCGCGTAGCAGCCGTCGGTGTCGTAGTCGTATCCCGGCTGGAACGTCCGGTCCAGCGCGTCCGCGTTGGTCGGCAACGCGGGCGGCGGGGCGGCGAAAGCCACGTTCGGGACGGCGATCACCAGGGTGATCGCCCCCAAGACGACGAGCGGAACCCTGCGGATTCTTGCGCTCTTCAGCACCAAGTCCTCCTGGAGCCTGCGGGGGTGAGACGCGTCACTTTGACGTGTCCACCGCAGCTTCCAGGTTGATTGGGCTACAGGCCAAGAGGTAGGGAATGAATATTCGGAATCTTCTCGACGGGCACCCGCCCCGGCGCTGTCCCTGCACCGGCCTCGGCGCAGGCTCCCGGTACTTGGGTGCCGAACGCCGTGGGCCCGGACCGCAGGTCAGGCGCGGGGCCTCGAACGCCCCGCCAGGTACTGCTCGAACGTGACCTCACCCACGGCCCGTTCCGGCGTCAGATGCCCGCCGTCCCTGAATCCCCGGTACACCTTGCCCGCCAAGGGCAAGTTCAGCAGGGGCCGCCGCCGTCCGCTCACGCGCAGATAGGCCCGGGCCAACTCGGGCAGCGTACGGACCTCGGGCCCTCCCATATCCGGGACGCGTCCGGCGGGCGCCGGTCCGTTCGCGAGCTCCACGAGCCGGTCGGCGACCTCCCCCACCTCGATCGGCTGGTCCGACAGTCCCGCGGGCAGCAGCATGACCGGCAACTTCCCCGCGCGCTCGAGGAACTCCAGCACGAACTCGTGGAACTGCGTGGTGCGCAGCACGGTCCAGCCGATTCCCGACTCCTCGATCAGCTTCTCGACGGCCAGCTTGGTCCGGTAGTAGCCGAGCGGCACCCGGTCGACTCCCACGATCGAGATGTACACCAGGTGCCTGACACCGGCCCGGTGTGCGGCGTCGATCAGATGGCGCGCCGCCCGCTCGTCACCGCCGCGCGGCGAACTCGCGCAGTGCACGATCGTGTCCACGCCGGTGACGGCCTCGGCCAGCGGCCCCGTACCCTCGCGCAGGTCCACGGCGTACGGCTGAGATCGCCGGCTCAGCACCCGCACGTCGTGTCCCGCGGCGCGCAGCCGCTCTGTGACGAGCCGGCCGAGCGTTCCGGTACCGCCGGTCACCAGAATCGTGGTCATCGCGCGCTGTCCCTTCCCCGGGCGGACGCTCCCCGGTGGAGCGCCGTCATCCACCGGGACGACGTACGGCCCGGATATGTGACATCTACTCCGTGCCGCGTGCCGCGCGGACGAACGCCTCGATCAGCTCCGGGCTCTTCACACCCCAGCTGATCTCGATCCCACTGGACACGTCCACACCCCACGGCCGCGCCGAACGCACCGCGTCCGCGACATTGAGCGGATCGAGCCCTCCGGCGAGCAGCCACCTCTCGCCTGGGCCGGGGAGCGGTTTCCCGGCCCGGTCCCAGGTCTCGCCCGCGCCGGGCACGGGCGCGTCGAGCAGCAGGATGTCCTCGCCCCGTTCACCGAAGCGCGGCACATCGCCGCGTACGGCCGCGCCCCGGATCAGGGTCAGCCCGGAAGGCCGCAGGGTGTCGTAGTACGCGGGGCCCTCGTCCCCGTGCAGTTGTACGCCGCGCATCCCGGTCGCGTCGAGCAGTCCGCGCACCTCGTCCAGCGGCTGGTCGCGGAACACTCCGACCGTCATGATCCGGTCCGGTACGCGCAGGGCGAGCCGCCGCGCGGTGTCCGGGTCGATACGGCGCGCGCTCTCGGCGAAGACAAAGCCGATCGCGTCGGCACCGGCGTTGACGGCCGTGTCGACGTCCTGCTCGGTCCGCAGTCCGCACACCTTGATGAACAGGGAGGAGTGTTCTGATTCCACTGCGGCCGCCACCGTCTCCACATCTCACGCTCTGGTCTGCCCGGGCAGCCCTCAGTGTCCCAGAGCCCCGGTCGCGCACCCCGCGACCAGGCCGCACCTGCCGCACGGCGCGTCGGCATTTGCGGCAGGGCTCCGGGGGTTCACATCTGACGGTTCGTCAGCTTCAATGAAACGTGTGATGGGTCACGCAGCGATGGCGGCCACCGCCGTCCGTTATCTCAGGTCGACCGGCGCCGCCGAACCGTACGCCGCCATGCCCCGCCCCGCACTCAGGGCGGTGGCCGCGGACGAACGGGCCCCGGTCGATCCAGGCGAGTTCCGGCGCGTGCTCGGGCATTTCGCGAGCGGTGTCACCGTCATCACGGCATACGACGCCGGCGAGGCGGGCGAGGGCGGCGGGCCTGCCGGATTCGCCTGCCAGTCCTTCGCGTCACTCTCGCTCGATCCGCCCCTGGTCGCCTTCATGGTGGCCCGTACGTCCACGAGCTGGCCGCGCATCGCCCGCGCTGGGGCGTTCTGCGTCAACGTACTCGGCGCGCACCAGGGCGAGCTGTGCCGGGCGTTCGCGGTGAGCGGCGCCGACAAGTTCGCCGGGGTCGGCCACCGTCCGGCGCCGGTGACGGGGTCGCCGAGGCTGGACTCCGTACCGGCCTGGATCGACTGCACGATCCAGGCGGTGCACACGGGCGGGGACCATCTGATCGTGGTGGGACGGGTGGAGGCACTGGGCGCTGAGCGGGACGGCGAGCCGCTGCTGTTCCACCAGGGGCGGTTCGGACGGTTCCTGGCATAGGCCAACGGCAACACCGGTCCGCATGGTCACCTGTTCGAGTGGTGGGACGCCAAGCGCCGGAGAGCAGGGGCGGGGAGCCGTACGTTCGCCGTATGAACAAACCCACAGGTATCGACGTGTCCGAGCTCGATGAGCCGGGTGTGCCGGCCCGCTTCGTGGCCGGCCCCACACCTCTCGAGGTCACCGACGACGGCGAGGTCATCCACATCATCGCCGCCTTCCCCGGCGTGCGGGTGATCCGAGTCTGAGTCCCGGGCACGGCAGGGGGCGAGGAGTCGGGGGCCGGGGTCCGCGGCCCGAGGCCTCGGTGCGCCCCCTCACGCCGCCGTCACCAGCGGCTGCGACGCGGCTCGGCGCTTCCTGATCACCAGGGACATCAGCGCGGCGACCGCGCACAGCGCACCCGCGGCGAACCAGACGATGTCGTACTCACCGGACTCGTCCCGGATCACCCCGCCCGCGAAGGCGACGATCCCCGCGCCGACCTGGTGGGAGGCCAGCACCCAGCCGAAGACGATCGGCGAGTCGTCTCCGTAGTGCTCACGGCACAGGGCGATCGTCGGCGGCACCGTCGCCACCCAGTCGAGTCCGTAGAAGACGATGAAGAACACCATCGGGGGCTGCACGGACGGGCCCAGCATCATCGGCAGGAACAGCAGGGACAGACCTCGCAGGCCGTAGTAGACCGCCAGCAGCCGGCGGGCGTCGTAGCGGTCCGTCAGCCAGCCCGAGGCGATCGTGCCGAAGATGTCGAAGACCCCGATCACCGCGAGCAGCGAGGCCGCGGCCGTGACGGGCATGCCGTGGTCGTGCGAGGCGGGGACGAAGTGGGTCTGGATGAGGCCGCTCGTGGACGCTCCGCAGATCGCGAACGTACCGGCCAGCAGCCAGAAGGGACGGGTACGGGCGGCCGAGAACAGCACGCTCAGCGTACGGCGGGCGGCGCCCGGGACCGGGGCGGGCTTGGGGACGAACTCCTCGGCACCATACGGCGGGAGTCCCGCATCCGCGGGGTGGTCCCGCAGCAGCAGCCAGACGAAGGGGACCACGACCAGGGCGGCCAGAGCGACGGTGACGGCGGCGGGGCGCCAGTGGTGTTCCTCGACGATCCAGGAGAGCAGCGGCAGGAAGACCAACTGCCCGGAGGCCCCGGCGGCCGTGAGGATGCCGGTGACCAGACCACGCCGCTTCGTGAACCAGCGGTTGGTGACCGTGGCGGCGAAGGCCAGCGCCATCGAACCGCTGCCGAGCCCCACCAGCACTCCCCAGCACAGCATCAGTTGCCAGGCCGCCGTCATCCACACGGTGAGGCCCGAGCCGACGGCGATGACGGTGAGCGCGGCGGCGACCACCTTGCGGATCCCGTACCGGTCCATCAGCGCGGCGGCGAACGGCGCGGTCAGCCCGTACAGCGCGAGGTTGATGGACACCGCGAGCCCGATGGTGCCGCGAGACCAGCCGAACTCCCGGTGCAGGGGGTCTATCAGCAGGCTCGGAAGTGAGCGGAAGGCCGCAGCTCCGATGATCGTCACAAAAGCCACGGCGGCGACGAACCAGGCCCGGTGGATTCGCGGAGTCCGGCGCGGCAGCACGGGCCGTTCGTGGGCCTCTGGGGCCGCGGGGAGATCGCTTGTCTGGGTTGTCTGGGTCACGTCACCAAGCATCCACGCGGCGCTGCCCACCATCGAGTGGCCCGAAGGACAGCATTCGATACGATCGGGCCAGCCGACTCTGTACCATCGAGCCATGACCTACGCCCGGCAACCGCGGCAGCCGAAGCCGCACCGCGTCGTCGTCCTCGCGCTCGACGGCTGCATCCCCTTCGAGCTGGGCATCCCCCAGCGCATCTTCGGCCGCGCCACCGACCCCGGCGGGGGGAAGCTGTACGAGGTCGTCACCTGCTCGATCCGGCCGCCGGGAGCAGTCCGGACCGACGCGGACTTCGACATCCTCGTCAGCCACGGTCCCGAAGCGCTCGCCACCGCGGACACAGTGGTCATACCGGCCTCATACGAACTCGGCCCGGTGTACGACGAGGGCAGGCTCACCCCCGAACTGGCCGCGGCCCTCGGCCGACTGCGGCCCGGCACCCGGTTGGTCTCGATCTGCACCGGGGGCTATGTACTCGCCGCCGCCGGCCATCTGGACGGCCGCCGCGCCACCACGCACTGGTGGCACGCCGAGCACTTCCAGCGCTTGTTCCCCGCCATCGAGGTCGACGCGGACGTCCTCTTCATCGACGACGGCGACGTACTCACCTCCGCCGGGGTGGCCGCGGGCATCGACCTGTGCCTGCACATCGTGCGCCGCGACCACGGGTCGGCGGTCGCCAACGACGTGGCCCGCCGCACGGTCGTACCGCCCCACCGCGACGGCGGCCAAGCCCAGTACATCCAGCGCCCGGTACCCGAGCCCCAGCTCGCCACCACGTCCGCCGCCCGCGCGTGGGCGCTCGACCGCCTCCATGAGCCGATCCAGCTCCGCGACCTGGCCGGGCGGGAGTCCATGTCGGTGCGCAGCTTCACCCGCCGCTTCCGCGAGGAGGTCGGGGTCAGCCCTGGGCAATGGCTCACCCAGCAGCGTGTGCAGCGCGCCCGGCAACTGCTGGAGAGCACGGATCTGCCGATGGACCAGGTGGCGCGGGACGCGGGCTTCGGTACGGCCCAGTCGATGCGGCAGCACCTGCTGTGCGCACTCGGGGTGACGCCGACGGGCTACCGGCGTACGTTCCGCGCGACCGCGACCGCGACCGCGACCGCGACCATGAGCACGACGCGGTAGTCGGGCACTTCGGCCGGAGTGGCCCGGAACGGCCCGCCTTCGTGGCGGCGTTCACGGGCCACGGTGGGATCGCGCCCTCAGAACGTCAGCACACCGCGCGCCACCCGGCCCTGCTCCGCGTCCTCGACCGCCACCGCGAAGTCCTCCACCGGGTACGTACGCGTCACCAGCTCGTCCAGCAGCAGCCGTCCTTCCTCGTACAGCCTGGCGTACAGCGCGATGTCGTGCTGTGGCCGCGAGGACCCGTAGCGGCAGCCCAGGACCGCCTTGTCCAGGAACATCGCCGCGGGAAGGAAGGACGCCTCCGCCGTCGGCGCGGGCATACCGAGCAGCACCGCCTGGCCGCCGCGGTCGAGCAGGTCGATCGCCTGGCGGACCAGTGCCGTCTGGCCGACACACTCGAAGACATGCCGGGCTCCGTCGGGAAGGATCTCCCGGACGTCCGCCACCGAACCGAGGAAGTGGGTCGCGCCGAAGTGGCGGGCGGTCTTCTCCTTGGCCGGGTTGGTGTCGACGGCGACGATCGTGAGCGCGCCCGCGATCCGGGCGCCCTGGAGCACGTTGAGGCCGATGCCTCCGGTGCCGATGACGACGACCGTGTCACCGATGCCGACCCTGGCACGGTTGAGTACGGCCCCGACGCCGGTGAGCACACCGCAGCCGATGACGGCCGCCGAGGTGAGCGGGATGCCCGTGGGGATCCTCACCGCCTGGACGGCCCGGACGATGGTGTGCTCCGCGAAGGCCGAGTTGGCGGCGAACTGGTACAGCGGCCGGCCGCCACGGCTGAACGGCTGGTCGGGCCGGCCGATCGAGCTGCGGCACATCGTCGGCCGTCCCTGGTCGCAGGCCGCGCAGGCCCCGCAGTTGGCCAGCGTGGACAGGGCCACATGGTCACCGGGAGCGACATGAGCAACGCCCGCGCCGACCGCTTCCACGGTGCCCGCGCCCTCGTGGCCGAGTACGACGGGCGCGGGAAAGGGGATCGTGCCGTCGATGACGGACAGATCGCTGTGGCACAGCCCGGCAGCGGCGATGGCGACCCGCACCTCGCCGGGGCCTGGTTCCCGTATCTCCAGATCGTCGGCCACCTCTGCCCGCCGGCCGTCGAAGACGACACCTCTCACCGCTGCTCCCTGGGTAGGCCGAGCACCCGCTCGGCGATGATGTTGCGCTGGATCTCGTCCGAGCCGCCGTAGATCGTGTCGGCGCGGGTGAAGAGGAACAGCCGCTGCTGTTCATCGAGTTCGTAGTCCGGCGTCCAGGCGCCGGGGCCGGATGCGGCAGCGGCTCCGCGCACCTCGACCGCGAGCTCGCCGAGCCGCTGGTGCCAGCCGCCCCACAGCAGTTTGGCGACGCTGGGGGCGCCGGAGCCGTCCCCGCCGCCGCCCAGGGTGCGCAGGGCGTTCCAGCGCATGGTGTGCAGTTGGGCCCATTGGCGGATGAGCCGTTGGCGCAGCACCGGGTCCCCGGCTGCCGTACCGCTGCCCACGGCCCCGCTGCCCACCGCCAAGTCGATCACCCGGCGCAGCTCCTCCTCGAAGCCGATCTGCTGGACGAGGGTGGAGACTCCGCGTTCGAGGGCGAGCAACCCCATCGCGACCTGCCAGCCGTTGCCTTCGCCGCCGACCACGTCCGCGGCGCGGGCGCCGTCGAAGAACACCTCGTTGAACTCGCTGGTGCCGGACATCTGCCGGATGGGCCGCACGTCGATACGGCCCGGCTGGTCCATCGGCACCAGCAGGAACGACAGCCCGTGGTGGCGGGCGGAGCCGGGTTCGGTGCGGGCCAGGACGAAGCACCAGTCGGCGTCCTTCGCGAGCGAGGTCCAGATCTTCTGGCCGGACACGCGGTAGCCGCCGTCCCGTACGACGGCCGTGGTACGGACCGACGCCAGGTCGGAGCCCGCGCCCGGCTCGCTGTACCCCTGGCACCACAGTTCCTCACCGCGTGCGATACCCGGCAGGTAACGGGCCTGCTGCTCCTTGTCGGCGTAGGCGATCAGGGTGGGTGCGAGCAGGTTCTCTCCGATGTGCCCGAGCCGACCGGGCGCGCGGGCGCGGGCGTACTCCTCGGCCCAGACGACCTGCTGGGTCAGCGTGGCACGCCGGTTGCCGTGGTCGGCCGACTCCCAGCCGAGCCCGATCCAGCCGTGGCTGCCCAGCTCGCGCTCCCAGGCGAGCCGTACCGCCGTGTCCTCGTGCTCCCGCCCAGGTCCGCCCCCGGCGGTGCGGTACGGGCCGGTGAGATGGTCCGCCAGCCACTGGCGGGCCTCGGCCCGGAAGGCCTCGTCGTCCGGGCCGAACGCGAAGTCCATGGCCGCCCCCTAGGTGTTGGGGCGGTCGCCGGACGCCGCCGCCTTCGCCATGGCCTCCAACTGCGCCAGCATCGGCATCGGGTCGGTGCCGACGGTCCCCGGCAGGAAGTCCGCGATCTTCTCGGGGGTCCAGGAACCTTCGGCGTATCCGGCGCGCAGCTCACGCGGCTGCGCCCATACGGCGATCTTGGGGCCGGCGATGGTGTAGACCTGCCCGGTGATGTCCCGGGCCCGGTCGGAGAGCAGGTACACCACGAGTGCGGCGACATCCTCCGGCTCGCCGATCTCCTTGAGCTCCATGGGGACGTTGGCCGACATCCGGGTGCGCGCGACGGGCGCGACCGCGTTCGCCGTGACCCCGTACTTGTGCAGGCCGAGGGCGGCGCTGCGGACGAGGGAGATGATCCCGCCCTTGGCGGCCGAGTAGTTGGCCTGGGCGACCGAGCCCTGGTGGTTGCCGCTGGTGAAGCCGATGAGGGTGCCGCCGCCCTGTTTGCGCATCACTGCGGATGCGGCGCGGAAGACGGTGAAGGTACCCTTGAGGTGGGTTGCGACGACCGGGTCCCACTCCTCCTCGGACATGTTGAACAACATCCGTTCGCGCAGGATGCCGGCGACGCAGACCACCCCGTCGATACGTCCGAACTCCGCCAGCGCCGTGTCGATGAGGCGCTGTCCGCCCGCCATGGTGGCGATGTCGTCGGCGACGGCGACCGCTCGGCCCCCGGCCGCCTCGATCTCCTTGACCACGGCCTCGGCGACCTCGGACGTGGGCGCGCCGCCCTCGATCGAGACCCCGTAGTCGTTGACGACGACCCGTGCTCCCTCGGCGGCGCACGCGAGGGCGACAGCGCGCCCGATACCGCGTCCGGCGCCGGTCACGGCGATCGTCCTGCCTGCCAAGAAGTTCCCCATGCCGACCTCTTCCCGCATTTTCTGACGGACCGTTAGATTTTATGGGCCGCCGGACGCCCGAACACAAGACCCGGGAGCCCTGGACCTAGAGCTCTGGAGGAACACGCATGTCCCAGCCCGCCGTGCCGCCCCAGTCGGCCCTACCGCAGGAGTTCCATGACATCGCCAAACGGATCAGCAACTGGGGGCGCTGGGGCGCCGACGACGAGATCGGCACGCTGAACCTGATCACGGACGAGGTGGTGCGGGCCGCCGTCACCGAGGTCCGCAGCGGCCAACGGGTGCCGCTGGCCCTGGCACTCCAGCAGGACGGGGTGCAGACCGGGATGATCCCCGGCCGGGTGAACCCGCTGCACACCATGGTCAAGATCAACCAGGAGCTGTTCGGCCCCGGCACGGTCGCCGCCAGCGACGACACCGTGACCATGGGGCTCCAGGCAGCAACCCACTGGGACGCGCTCACCCATGTGTCGCACTCTGGCCGGATCTACAACGGGCGTCCCGCCGAGACGATCACCGCCCACGACGGGGCGCGGTTCAGCGGGATCGAGAAGGTGCGGACCCTGGTCAGCCGGGGGGTGCTGCTCGATGTGGCACGGGCCAAGGGTGTCGACCGGCTACCGGGCGACCACGCGGTCACTCCCGAGGACCTCGCGGAGGCGGAGGACTTCGGACGGGTGCGGGTGCGGCCCGGCGATGTGGTGCTCGTACGGACCGGGCAGATACAGGCGTATCTGGCCGGGGACAAGCACGCCTACTCCCATCCGTCGCCGGGCCTCTCGGTGCGTACGCCCGAGTGGTTCCACGCGCGCGATGTGGCTGCCGTCGCGAACGACACGCTGACCTTTGAGATCTTCCCGCCCGAGATCGAGGATCTCTGGCTGCCGGTGCACGCCCTGGACCTGGTGGAGATGGGCATGCTCCAGGGCCAGAACTGGAACCTGGAGGAGCTGTCGGCGGTCTGCGCCCAGGAGGGCCGCTATGCCTTCCTGCTGTCGGCGACCCCGGAACCGTTCGTCGGCGGCACGGGGACGCCGGTCGCGCCGGTGGCGGTGCTCTGACGCTCTACCCGCCCCCGCCGGAGGCCCCGGCGGGGGCAGGGGGCCTCCGGCCGTCGGGTGCTCCTCAGGCCGGGATCGCGGGGGCGGTCGTCGCCGTGGTCATCGTGGCGGGAGCGGGACCCGCGGGCACGGCGGACGACGCGGGGCCGGTCGCGGCGGCGGCGGTGCGGGTCGCGGACGGTACGGGCGCGGTGGGCGGAGGGGGCGACGCCACACACCGGTCGACCTCGCACCAGATGCTCTTGCCAGCCCCCTCCGGCTGCCAGCCCCAGCGGTCGGCGAGGCCGTCGACGAGTTCGAGCCCGCGGCCGTTGGTGTCCTCGCGTTCCGCGCGCCGCGGACTCGGCGGGCAGGCGCTCGTGTCGGCGACCTCCACTCGTACCGTCCCCGCGGCCGGCTCGCCTGCGCCGAACAGCATACGCAGCACGGCGGGGCAACCCGTGTGCACCACAGCGTTGGTGACCAACTCCGAGATGAGCAGCACCAGCGTCTCCGCGAGCGGCTCGTCGTCTCCTATCCCCGATCCGGCGAGCCGCGACCTCGCCCATCTACGGGCCCGCCCGACCTCCGCGGGATCGGGGCCGACCTCCATCTGAACCAGAAGCACCTGCACCGCTCACACCATCCGAACCGGCGGACACAACGCCTCGCGCCTGAAAGCTGTCACGGAACGTGATTTCCTTGCGTAACAGCATGGTTGACGTACAGTCACCGCAACAAGCGCTTCGGGCATATTCCAGCGCGAAGGAGTATGCGTAGTGCATACTGTGCGACGCACGCTGCGGATAGTCGAACACCCTGTGCGAGCGGCGCGTTCGAGCCCGGCGGCCACGCCGGTGTCCGGCCGGAGGTTCGGGGTCCTTGCCCCGTGGCAGCACGCATCTCGCACCCGACGGAGCGTACCGGAGGGCGGCGCGACTGCGGCCCGTGACGAGTCCACCGAAGGACACAACCCGATATCGGCGCCCGGACAGCCACGCTCAGTGACGCTTTGCGGTGTGATAGAGGGGTTCGGGCGCGCTACAGCGCGGACGCCAGTACTTCTTCCGTACGTTCTGCCGTCTGCCAGAGCCGGGCACGCACCCAGGCGCGTTTGAGGTGCAGATGCACATCGGCTTCCCAGGTGAAGCCCATACCGCCGTGCACCTGGAGGCAGTCACGGGCTCCCCGCACAGCGGCCTCGTCGGCGAGCAGCTTGGCGCCGGCGATCTCCGCGGGATCTGCTGTGACGGCCGCCGCGTACACGGCGGCCCGCGCGAGCTCGGCACGTACGAACATCTGCGCGCAGAGGTGTTTCACCGCCTGGAAACTACCGATGGGCCTGCCGAACTGCTCCCGCTCCCTGGCGTAGCGCGTCGCGAGCTCGGTGGTACGCAGGGCTGAGCCGAGCTGCTCGGCGGCGGTAAGCAGTGCCGCGTAATCGACGTAATCGGATTGCGTCTCGTCATGTACACCGCCCACGGCCGCACACAGCAGCCGGTGCAGCGGCGTCAGCGGATCGACGGACCGCAAGCGTACGGCGCCTGCCGCATTCCCTTCCCCCGGCACCGCGCCACGCTCCCCCAAGCCCGCGTCCGCTTCCCCCACGACCGCACCCGAATCCCCCAGGACCGCGTCCGCTTCGTCCAGCCAGGCCACCAACGCGCCGTCCGGCATGGTCACCACCGCTTCGCCGGTAGCCGCGCCGGGCACCACGCCGGCCGCGAGATGGGTCGCGACCAGGGGGCCCGGCAGGAGCACCCGCCCAACCTCCTCGAACACCAGCACCGCCTCCGGGAGTCCGAGGCCCACCCCGCCCGCGTCTTCGGGCAGCCGCAGCGCGAAGAAGCCCGCGTCACCGAGCACCCGCCACAGCGCCCGGTCCAACCGGGGGCCGGGCCCGTCACCGGGCTCGCCACCGGCTTCCCCACCGGCCTTGTCCACGGCGGCGCGCAGGGCGTCCCGGTCGAAGCGCGCTTCCAGGAGCTCCCGCACCCCCCGGCGCAAGGCACGCTGATCATCGGTCAGTTGGAAACGCACGCCGCTCAGACCCCCTTCGGCAGGCCGAGTATCCGCTCGGCGACGATGTTCTGCTGGATCTGCGAGGTACCGGCGGCGATCGTGTACGAGAGCGAGGACAGCCGGTCCAGGGTCCACTCCTGCGACATGTCGAGCGCGTCGGGCCCGAGTACATCGGCAGCCGTGTCGTACAGCTCCTGGCGGGCGTGCGAGTAGCGCAGCTTGAAGACGGAGCCCCCGGGCCCCGGCACGCCCCCGCTGCTCTCCGCCTCGCTGACGTTCCACTGGATGAGCCGCCACAGCGCGCCGAACTCCGCCGACAGCCGCCCGAGACGGCGGCGCAGCACGGGGTCGTCCCAGCGGCCGTTCGCACGGGCGGTGCGGGCCAGTTCGACGAGGGTGCGGCGGCAGGCGACGACCTCACCGACGAAGGCGGTGCCGCGTTCGAAGGACAGGGTGACCATGGTGACCCGCCAACCGTCGTTCTCCTCGCCCACCCGGTTGGCCACCGGCACCCGCACCTCGTCCAGGAAGACCTCGGCGAACTCGGTGGACCCCGCCAGGGTGCGCAGCGGGCGCACGGTGACTCCGGGGGCGTCCATCGGCATGGCCAGCCAGGTGATGCCCCGGTGCTTGGGGGCGCCGGGGTCGGTGCGTACGAGCAGTTCGCACCAGTCGGCCACCTCGGCATGCGAGGTCCAGATCTTCGAACCGGTCACGACGTAGCAGTCGCCGTCCCGTACCGCCCGGGTACGCAGCGAGGCGAGGTCGGAACCGGCGTCCGGTTCGCTGAAGCCCTGGCACCAGATCTCGTCGCCGCGCAGGATCGGCGGCAGCCAGCGCTCGCGCTGTGCGGTGGTGCCCTCGGCGGCGACGGTCGGTCCGGCGTGCAGCAGCCCGACGAAGTTGGCGCCGACGTAGGGCGCCCCGGCCTTCTCGGTCTCCTCCAGGAAGATCAGCCGCTGGGTCGGGGAGGCATCCCAGTGGACCTCCCCGTATCCGGCGTCGTGGAGTGCGCGCTGCCAGCCGGTGTCATAGGCCCGGCGCGCGGGCCAGTCACCGGGCGAGGGCTTCGGCGGCAGCTTCGGCAGCACGACGGACAGCCACTCGCGCAGCCCGGCCCTGAAGGCCTCTTCCTCGTCCGTGTACGCCAGGTCCATCGCAGCCCCTCCCGACTCTGACGGACTGTCAGATTTTAACGAGAAGCAGGCTATCCACCCCTCTCCGAACCGACAAGGCCGGACCGGAACGGAACGGCGGGGGCTGGACCGGCAGGGCGAGCAGTCCTACACTCTCCCCACTATCTGACTAATCGTCAGATGCCTGCACGCCGAGTCGGGAGGGTAAGGAATTGAACGCCACCGCACACGCCCTGAGCGCCTCCCGCACCCTCTGGGAGCTGATCGACCGCCGCGCCGCACTCACCCCGGACCGCCCGGTGCTGATCCAGGAAGACCGGGGGCTGACCTTCGGCGAGTTGAGGGACGGCTGCGAGCGTGTGGCGGCCGGGTTGTACGGCATCGGCGTACGTCCGGGCACGGTCGTCGCCTGGCAACTGCCCACCAGGATCGAGACCGTGCTGCTGGCCGGGGCGCTGGCCCGCATCGGCGCCGTCCAGTCCCCCGTCATCCCCTTCTACCGGGACCGCGAGGTGGGCTTCGCGCTCAGCGCGTCGAGGGCCGACTTCTTCGCCGTACCGGGCGAGTGGCGCGGCTTTGACCACACGGCGATGGCCCGGCGGCTCGGCGCGCGCGGTGTCCTCGATGTGTACGAGCCGGGCTCGCTCCCCGACGGCGACCCCGCCGTACTGCCCCCGCCGCCCGCCGACGGCACGGACGTACGCTGGATCTACTGGACGTCGGGCACCACATCGGACCCCAAGGGCGTGCTGCACACCGACCGCTCCCTGATCGCCGGCGGCTCCTGCCTGGCCCACGCGCTGCGGCTGACCGCCCAGGACGTCGGGTCGGTCGCCTTCCCGTTCGCGCACATCGGCGGCGCCGACTACCTGGTGATGCTGCTGCTGTACGGCTTCCCCGCGGTGCTCTTCGAGCAGTTCGCGCTGCCGGACGCCCTGGAGGCCTACCGCAAGCACGGGGTCACCACGGCGGGCGGCTCCACCGCGTTCTACTCGATGTTCCTGGCAGAGCAGCGCAAGCAGCCGGACGAGCCGCTGATCCCGACCCTCCGCCTGCTGGCGGGCGGCGGCGCGCCCAAGCCGCCCGAGCTGTACCACTCCGTGGTCCGCGAGATGGGCGTACAGCTGACCCACGGCTACGGAATGACCGAGGTCCCGATGATCACCATGGGCGCACCGGACGACACCACCGAGCAACTGGCCACCACGGAGGGCAGGCCCCCCGAGGGCATGGAGATCCGCATCGTGGACGGCGAGGTACGGCTGCGCGGCGAAGCCGTCTGCCAGGGCTATCTGGACCCGGACCAGACCGCCGCCGTCTTCGACGCGGACGGCTTCCTGCGCACCGGGGACCTCGGCCATCTCACCGACTCGGGCCATCTGGTGCTCACCGGCCGCCTCAAGGACGTGATCATCCGCAAGGGCGAGAACATCTCAGCCAAGGAGATCGAGGACCTCCTCCACGCACACCCGGCCGTCACCGACACGGCGGTGATCGGCCTCCCCGACCCCGAGCGCGGCGAACGCGTCTGCGCGGTGCTCGAACAGCCCGACGGCGCGGCCCCGTTGACCCTCGCCGAGGTCACGGCGTATCTGCGCGACGCGGGGCTGTCCGTGCACAAGCTGCCGGAGCAGGTCGAGGTGGTGACGGCGCTGCCGCGCAACGAGACACTGCGGAAGGTACTGAAGTACAAGCTCCGCGAGCGCTTCGGTGGAGGGGGAGATGGAGTCGGGAGCGGGTCGTCCTGAGGCCGTACCCGAGCGTGCCCGTACTCGTACCCGTGCGTACCCGTACCTCAGTGCGTCGGGAGGTTCCGCGTCGGCCGCGCGGGGGCGCCGGACCCGTACCCGGCGGCCCGTACGGGAGCTTCAGCGACGTAGGCGGTCGGCGGCGAGCGGATCGGGTCGGCCAGTGCCAGGAAGCCGACGGGCCGGGCGGTCCATTCCACCCAGGTGCCGCGGGTGTTGAGGGAGAACCCGCAGGGTTCCCTTCGGTGCAGGGCGGCGAGTGCGCACCTGGAGCGCCTCCAGCACATCCGCGCCCTGCTCACCGCCCGTGCGGCCGCGACCGACGCCACTCGGCTCCAGCGCTACAGCGGTGCCGGTTTCACCGATGACCTGCGTCGTCGCGCCGAAGGCGCCCCCCGTCCGGTTGATCGACGCGTTTCGTCCGTACAACGGCGACGGAGCACCGCTCGGGTGCCTGAAGCCCCGTCGAGACGGCGGGGCTTCGCCGGCTGCTCGGACTCTACGGCTCGGGCGTGACGTAATAGGCCGCGAACGCCTCCAGGATCTGGTCCTCGCTGATCCTGCCGTCGCCGTCAGCGTCCAAAGCCGCGGCCACCAGGGCGCTCCGCTCCTGCTCGACGCCGAGGACACGGAGCACACGCTCGGCGCTGTCCGGGGTGACGCCCGCGCCGTCCTCGTCGGCGATGGCGATCAGGGCGTGGAGGAAGGGCCGGGCGATCTCGGCGAAGCGGCGCGGGTTGTCGCGGAGCCGCTTCACCGCGCCGGTGATGAACTCCTCGCGGGTGACCCGCTGGTCGCCGTCGACGTCGGCGATGCCCGCCATGCCCTGCCAGAACGCCTCGGCGCCCGAATAGAGGTCCTGTCCCTTGGCCGAGCGTGCCGTCGTGCCGAACTCGGCGAGGATCGCCTTGGCCGCCTGGTTGAAGTCCGCCCGGTCGATGTAGCCGTTGCCGTCCTGGTCGAACTCGGCGAACCGGTGGGCGATCTTCCGCTCGTAGTCTGCGCTGTCCATGCGGGGAGACTACGACGTTCCGGGCCGGTCGCGCTCACCTTCCACCGACCTGCGGCGATGCTGAGACGATACGACGACAATCGGGGCGGCCCGGACGCCTGCGCGGAGAGTGACGCGGTGCCTACGCGGAGAGTGGTTCGGCCTCGTCGTCCACGGCCACCACGGCGCTCTCGTACACGTCGAAGAGCCGGCGTACGCCCAGTGCCGCGAGCACCCTGTTCACATGCGCGCCCTGGACGGCGGTGGCGTCTTCCGCACCCCCGGCGGGCAGGATGAGGCGCAGCCGGCCGCGGCAGGAGCGGAGCAGGCGGCGGGCGGCGATCAGCACGCCGACGCCGCTGGAGTCGCAGAAGACGACCCCGGACAGATCCAGCACCACATCGCGGCGGCCCCGGGCCACCGCCTCGTGTACCTGGCGGCGGACCACGGGTGAACTGACCAGGTCGAGCTCGCCCTGTATGCGCAGCACGGTCCACGGGCCGTGTGCGATTCCCTGGATTTCCTCGACTTCGACCTCGACCATCACACATCCCGCGATCCGGAGGTTCGCCTTCCAGACCCCGCTTCCCAGCCGTCGCAGGGTCAAACCCGCATGGGCGGACTTGCCGCAAAGATGCGTGGTCCCGTGATGCGGCCCACTACATTCGAAGCAGCGAAGACGACTGACGAGTAGCAAGCCGGAAACTCCCGGAATGTCTGATCAGACCGTAACGGGCGGAGGTTGGGGGCGCCGGATGGCCAAGGACACACCGCCCCGCTGGGACCGCAAGATGCAGCAGCGGCTGGCGCGCGGCGAGGCGGCGGCGCTCGGCGAGCTCTACGACCGGTTCGCCTCGCTCGTGCACAACCTGGCCCACCGGGTGCTGGACGACGACGAAGCGGCTGACCAGATCACCCGTGAGGTCTTCGGCTATGTGTGGGAGAACCCGGACGCCTACGACCCCAAGCAGGGCTCCATGCGCTCCTGGGTGGCCAGGCTCACCCACAAGCAGGCCGTGCACCGGCTGCGGCAGCAGGAGGCCGTGGCCCATGCCGGCAGCAGCAGCGGCGGCTCCGCCGAGGAGCTCGAGGCGCGGGAGGCGCTGGAGGAGAGGGTGCGCCGGGCGTCGGTGGCCGCACGGGCCGACTACATCGTGACGTCGATGCCCTCCTCCCTGCGGGCCGCGCTCCACCTGGCGTACCGCGAGCGCCGCGACTACCGGCAGGCCGCTTCGGAGCTCGACATCTCGGCAGACGAGGCCCGGCGGCGGCTGAGGCTGGGGCTGCAACTGCTGTCCACCGCGCACACCCGCCCACTCGCCGGCGGCTCGTCGCCCCCTGGCCCGCCGCCCGGTCACGGACGTATCCGGTGACCGGCCCGCTCGGCGGCGGCCGGGGCCCGGACGGGCCCGACGACGGGCCGGGCGCCGCGCCGCGCATCCCGGGTCCGCGGGCGGCGGGGGACGATCTCGATCCGCCGCCGTTCCTGCTGCCACCGGTGAGCACGGTGCATTCCGCGACTCCGGTGGCTGTGCCGCAACTGCCGCACAACGTGCTGAAGTCGCTGCTCGGCGCCTGGGCGCTGGCGGCCTGCTCCACCGAGGAGACCGCTGCGGTCGAGGCACACCTCACCGAGTGCGCGCCCTGCGCGGACGAGGCGCTGCGGTTGCGCGACGCGGTCGGGCTACTGCACAACGATGTCGAGCTGGACCTCGATCCGCTGCTGCGCTCCCGCGTGCTGGAGAACTGCCTGGGCCGCCGCGCCGCACGGATTCCGGTGCCCGCCTGGGCGGCCCCGTACGACACCGAGACCGCGCGTCTCGACGCGCTCCTGCGCGACTTCGGCGAAGCCGACTGGGAAACCCCGCTGCGGCTGAAGTGGTTCGACGGCCGCGAGCCGGTGAGCCGCGGCACCACGGTCGCCGGGGTGATCGGCCATCTGCTGTCCGTGGACGGGCTGGTGGCATCGGCGCTCGGTCTCGATGATCCGGTGGCGCCGGAGGCGGCGACCGGCGCGCCATCGCAGCCCCACCCGACACACGTGCCGTACTCCCCGTACTCCCCTGCCGAGCGCACCGAGCGTTTCTGGCACTCCGCGCGCACCCCGGCCGCCCGGGAGGTCCGTGCGGCCTGGCGTGGTCAGGCCCACACACTGGTGCGCACGGTGTCGTTCGCGGGCCGCGGGGTCGCCGAGCTGTCCGTGTCGTACGGGGACTTCACACTGCCGCTGCGCGACGCACTGCTCGACCGCGCGTTCGAGTGCTGGGTGCATGCCGACGACATCGCTCAGGCGGTCCACTACCCGTACGCCCCGCCCAGCGGCCCGCATCTGCACGACATGATCGAACTGGCCGTACGCCAGCTCCCGGCCGCCCTTGCCGCCCGGCGCCGTGCTGGGCTCGCCGGTCCCGCCCGACGCCTGGTCACGGCCGGGTCGCCCGGCCGTTCCCTGCACCTGGAGGTGGAGGGCGCGGGCGGCGGCCACTGGCACATCCCGCTGGACTCCCCGGGCGCCATCGGCGACCCGGAGCAGTCCGTCGCCCAGATCGCCCTGGACGCCGTCGAGTTCTGCCAGCTCGTGGCGGGGCATGTCATGCCCGCGGAGGTAGCGGTGGGGCAGGAGGGGGACCGCGAGGCGATCCGGGACGTGCTGTTCGCCGCGGCGTCGCTGTCCCGGCTGTGAGGCGGGACGGACTTCAGGGCCACGGGACCTGAGATCGCCCGGGCAGGCCCTAAGCGAAGACCACCGTGCGGCGGCCGTTGAGCAGGATGCGGTGCTCAGCGTGCCACTTCACCGCGCGCGCCAGCGCCTGGCACTCCACATCGCGCCCGATGGCGACGAGCTGCTCCGGGGTCACCTCATGGCCGACCCGCTCGACCTCCTGCTCGATGATCGGGCCCTCGTCCAGATCCGCGGTCACATAGTGCGCGGTCGCCCCGATCAGCTTGACGCCCCGCTCATGCGCCTGGTGGTACGGCTTGGCTCCCTTGAAGCTCGGCAGGAAGGAGTGGTGGATGTTGATGATCCGACCGCTGAGCTGCTTGCACAGGTCGTCGGACAGCACCTGCATATAGCGGGCGAGCACGACCAGCTCCACCCCCTCGGACCGCACCAGCTCCAGCAGCTCGGCCTCCGCCGCCGCCTTGGTGTCCCTGGTCACCGGGACATGGCGGAACGGGATGTCGTACGAGGCCACGAGCTCGGCGAAGTCGGTGTGGTTGGACACCACGGCCGCGATGTCGACCGGCAGCGCGCCGATTCTGGAGCGAAAGAGCAGATCGTTCAGGCAGTGCCCGAACTTGCTGACCATCAGCACCACCCGCATGCGCTCGTCCGCGCGGTGGATCTCCCAGTCCATCTGGAACGAGTCCCCCACCGCGGCGAAGCTGGCCCGCAGCTTCTCCACCGTCACCGGGGTCTCGGCCGCGAAGTGGACCCGCATGAAGAACAGACCCGTGTCCCGGTCTCCGAACTGCCGGCTGTCCTCGATGTTGCAGCCGGTGATGAAGAGATAGCTGGAGACGGCGTGCACGATGCCCTTTTTGTCAGGGCAGGAGAGCGTCAGGACGTACTGATCGGTCATCCTCGTAGCCTGCCACACCTCGCGGGTGCCGACGGCGCGGTGTCCGTCAGGCGGACCGCGTCATGATGCGCAGCACTTCCAGCGTGCGCGGGGGCGCGTCCGGATCCTCGCCGTCGTTGACCGCGAGCCGCATATGCGCCTCGCGCGCCGCCCGTACGGCCTCCGGCCAGCCGTGGTGCTCGACGTACGCGGACACCGGGGCGTCCGCGCCCACCTGGTGCATGATCCGCAGCACCCGCAGCACCGCGACATCGACCAGGGCGGCCTCACCGGAGTCCCGGAAGATCGTCCCGACGTACTTCTCGGCGGACCAGTTGTCCAGCCAGGTGTCCTCGACCAGGCGGTACACGGCGTCGGTGACGTCTCCGTACCCCTCGTGACCCGCCAGCCAGACGTCCTGGTGGAAGGTGGGATCGGAAAGCATGTGCAGCGCCGAGCGCACGTTGCAGCGCCAGCGCCACCAGGGCATGTCATTGAGCGGCATGTCGCCCATGGTGGGGGAGCGACGGCCGCGACGGGAAGAGTTCATTGACGTTCACCTCGGGAGCCTCTCCGGTCGATCGTACGGCCAGCCCTCTCCGGCGACCGCGGCCCCCTGGAATTCACCCGGGTGTCACTCACCGTTGAATCCCGCACACTTCGGCGTTACCCAGGGGGCGGAAGTGTGCGGGTACATGACCGGATGGCGCCGCACCTTCACTCCCCGTCACTACAGGACCGTCGTGGCCCTCGCCCTGTCCACGGCGGTGGCCGGAGCGGCACTGCCGCTCACCGGATGCGGGGTGGTCCCGGGCACATCGGACGGCTCCCGGGAGCCCGTGACCGTGATGACCTTCGCCCCCGAGGAGACACAGGCCACAAACAAGCCGGGGATGCCCGCCCTGGCCGAGGCATACGCCAAGTACGTCAACGCGCGCGGCGGGATCGACGGCCACGAGCTGCGCGTCCTCACCTGCAACGAGCACAACACCGGAGTGGGGGCCGCCGAATGCGCACGCCGCGCCGCCAGGGAGGGCGCGGTCGCGGTCGTCGGCTCCTACAGCCAGCACGGCCGGGCGTTCATGCCGCCGCTCGAAGCGGCGGGCATTCCGTACATCGGCGGCTTCGGGATCTCCGACGAGGAGTTCGCCAGCTACCTCTCCTACCCCATCAACGGCGGTGTGGCCGCGCTGCTCGCCGGCAACGGGCAGCAGCTTGCGGGCAACTGCCGCAAGGTCTCGCTGGTGCGGCCCGACAATATCCTCGGCGACGGTCTGTCCGCCCTCCTCAACGCGGGTCTGTCCCAGGGCAGGCAGAAGCCGTCGTCCGACATCAGGGCCGCCGAGGACTCATCCGAGTACGCGCGGCAGGCCGAGCAGGCACTCGAAGCGGCGGGCGGCGAGCGGGGCTGTGTCACCGCCGTACTCGGCGAGCGTACGGAGACCTTCGTCGACTCCTTCCGCCGTGTGCGCGACACGGGCGACGACAGCGAGGACGGCGGCGACGGCGAGGGCGGCGACAGTGGCACCGGCGGCGGGGGGACCTCGGGCGTCCGGATCTCCTCCGTGCTCAGCTCGGTCGACCAGCCCCTGATCGACCGCACAGGCGGCGCGAAGGGCCCCTTCGAAGGCGCCCTCATGACCGGCTGGTACCCGGTCTCCGGGGACGAGCGCTGGGGAACGATGCGGGAGGTGATCCGCGAGCACGCCTTCGGGGACGACCGGATCGACGCGGCGGACGCGGGGGTGCAGACGACATGGATCGCCTACACCGTGCTGCGGAAGGTCATCGAACACCTCGACCGCGCCGAGATCACCCCGGGCGCCATCGCCCACGCGCTCGACAACGGCGCGGCCGTCGACACCGGGGGCCTCACGCCGGATCTGCGCTGGCGCTATGACGACATGCTGGGGGTGGCGGGGCTGCCGCGGGTGGTGAACCGGAGCGTGACGTTCCAGGTGGTACGGAGGGGCAGGCTGGTCGCCCAGCAGGCGGGATTCGTGGACGTCACGTCCACCTTGGAGAACGCGGGCACGGTGTAGTCGCGCGGGCACGGTGCAGTTCCTCCGCGCCACGCCGGGGACGTGCCCGTCTGCCCGCCCGTACGAAGGGGGCGCGCTCCCCCGGCCAAGGCCGGGGGCCCGCGCGCGGCGGTGTCAGAGCTGCGTCGCCCCGCGCTTCGTCAGGTCGTACTTCGCCGCGATCGTGTTCCACAGGCCGGAGGCTTCCCGCTTCGCCGTGGTCGCCTCGCCGCTCGCCCGGTTCCCCTGCGCCGCGTTCTTCGTCTGGCGTGCCTTGCCGTCGCGGCAGCCCTTCTTGCTGTCGACGTCCTTGGCCCACGCCGCGTAGTGGTCGTCCGCCGAAGCAGAAGCCTCCCACGCCTCGGTCAGGGCGCCGGTGAGCTGCTCGTGGTTCTGGAGCTTGTCGACCTCCAGCTCCTTGAGGCGGGTCACCAGGCTCCGGCGCTGCTCGGCCGCCGCACGGAGGTCGGAGGCCGCCTGGTCGAGGTTGTCGCAGCCCTTGATCGACTCGACCGAGCGGATCACCGAGGCGCGGCTGTCATTGCTGTCGGCGAGCAGCTTGTCCAGCTCCTCGGCCTGGGCCTTCGCCGGATCGTCAGCCGCGGCGGCCTTGGTCGGGGAGGTGGCCCCCGGAGTCGCGGCGGCGGCCACGGGCGTCTTGTCACTGTCCTTGTCGTCCCCGCCGCCGAACATCAGGGCGCTGACGCCGAGGCCGATCACGGCGCAGCCCACGACGACCGCCGCGATCAGCGGGAGGCGGGAGGAGCGGCGGCTCGGGGGCTCGTCGTAGCCGACGTAGTCCGGCTGGGCCGGGTAGCCCGTCGGACCGGCGGGGACCGGGGCGCCTGCGGGCCCGGACGGATAGGGGTGCTGCGGGGCGGCGGCGTACAAAGGGTGCCGCTGCTGCCCCGTCACGGAGCGCGGCGGCTGCGGGGACGGCGAGTCGCTGCGGAAGAGGTTCTCGAATCCGGCGGGCGGCTGCGGCTGCGGCCCCGCGGAAGTCCCGGCAGCCATCCCGTACGGGCCCCCAGCAGGCGGGGTCTGCTGGGGTACGGGCGGCAGGTACTGCGTGGCGGCGGCGTCGCCGCCCATGGCCGGAGCCGTGGCATGGGTCGCGGCCTGGCCCTGGGCCTGGCCTTGGGCCTTGGGCCGCAGCCCGAGGTACTGCGTCGACTCGGCGGGCGCCTCGGGCGGGAGCGGCCCAGGAGCGCTCGGCACGGGCGGGATGAACTGCGTCGCCGCGGCATCCGCCCCACCGCCAGGAGCGCTCGGCACGGGCGGGATGAACTGCGTCGCCGCGGCATCCGCCCCACCGCCAGGAGCGGCCGGCACCGGCGGGATGAACTGCGTCGCCGCGGCATCCGCCCCACCGCCTGGAGCAGCCGGCACCGGCGGGATGAACTGCGTCGCCGCGGCGTCGGCACCGTACTGCTGCTGGGACTGCGGCTGCGGGTGCGCCCCATGCCCCGCCCCGGGCTGGGCCCCCTGTGGCTGCTGCGACTGCGGCTGCCCCGGGCCCCACGGCGCACCCCACGGCGCACCGCCGGTCGGGGCGGACTGCTCGCCGCTGACCCCCGGTATCCAGGGCCCGTTGCCATCTGCGGGCAGCACGACACCTTCGTGTGCGGGCAGCGCGGCGCCGGTGGCGCCGGGAGCGCCGCCGGGGTGCTGCGTCTCGTCACCCTGTCCGCTTCGCGTCACCGGGACTCCTACACGTGGACCTACGGAACCGTCGGCCCACGCTACCGGGTGCACGAACTCGTCCGCACATACGTGTGGCCCCCGTAACAAGAACCGGCTGCGAGACGCTGATCCTCGTTCTTGCTACGGGACGGTCTGGAGCTCCAGCCTCGCCCCGAACTCCCGTACCACCGACTCGTCCGCGAACGGTTCGAGCCGGCGCCGGAGGTCCTCCAGATACTCCACACCCCGACTCGACCGCAGGGTGCCGAGCAGCTCCGCCGCCCGGGTCCCGGTGTGACAGGCGGCCTCCACCTCGCGCTGCTGGACCTGGGCCGTCGCCAGCAGCACCAGACCGATGGCCCGGCGCCGGGCCCGGGTCTCGGGGTGCCCTTCGAGCGATTCGGCGGCGCGGCGCGCAGCCGATTCCGCCTGGCCCAGGTCGCGGTGGCAGTGAGCCAGCTCGTCCGCCAGATAGGCATGGTCGAAATGCGCGATCCAGACCGGGTCGTCGCCGGACGCCGGATCCGCCGCATCCAGGGCCGTCAGCGCCTTGCCCGCGACCTCGTGGCAGGCGCGGGCGTCACCGAGCAGCGCGTGGCCGCGCGCCTCGGCGGCGTAGAACATGGCCTCGGCCCGGGGTGTCACCCGCCCCCGCGAGCCCTCCTGCGCCGCTCTGGCGAGCTGGGCGATCTCCCTCGGGTTGCCGAGCTCCGCCGCGAGATGGCTCATCGACGCGGCCAGCACATAGCCGCCGTAGGCCCGGTCCCCGGCCGCCTGCGCCAGCCGCAGCGCCTGGATGTAGTAGCGCTGGGCGAGCCCGGGCAGGCCGGTGTCCACGGCCATGTATCCGGCCAGTTCGGTGAGCCGGGCCACGGCGGCGAACAGCCGGCGGCCGACCGGTTCGCGGTACGAGCCCGAAAGGAGCCCGGACACCACGCTGTTGAGGTAGTGCACCACGACGGGACGCACATGTCCGGCCCCGAAGCGGTGGTCCAGCGTCTTGAGCGCCTCCGTCATGGCCTCCACGGCCTCGACGTCCGCGACGCCCACCCGGGGGCCTGCCGTACGCTCCACCAGCGCGTCAGCACCCGTGATCAGCCAGTCCCGGCTGGGCTCCACCAGTGCCGAAGCGGCGACCGTGGAGCCGGACAGGAAGTCGCGGCGGCCCACATCGCTGCGCCACAGCTCGCAGACCTGCTCGATGGCGCCGAGCACGGTCGGGGCGAACTGGAGCCCGACACCCGACGCCAGGTTCTTGCCGTTGGCCATGCCGATCTCGTCGATCGTGACCGTGCGGCCCAGCTTGCGGGCCAGCGCCTCCGCGATGATCCCGGGAGCGCGGCCGCGCGGCTGCTGTCCGCGCAGCCAGCGTGCGACGGACGTCTTGTCGTACCGCAGATCCAGTCCGCGCTCCGTCCCCACCATGTTGACCCGGCGGGCGAGACCGGCGTTGGAGCAACCGGCCTCCTGGATGAGCGCTTGCAGCCGTTCGTTGGGCTGGCGGGCGACAAGTGGCCTCGCTGCCATGACAACAACCCCCTGTACCGGATGTACCGGACCGCCCAGTGAGCGATCTCCCATTGATCGCTTCCCGGCGCCAATCCGGAGAATGCCGATGAGCTCGGACGATTACGGGTGAATGCCGCTACAGCACAAGGGGTTACCCCTCCACCGGGCCCGGTCCGCACGCGCGCCCCCACCCGTGCTTCCGTGCGCCCCAATCGCAGGATCGATGCGCCGTGCTCCCGGCCACGCGCGCCCGTAACCGGTACCTGCAGCGGGAGTTGACCCGATCGTGAACAAGACTGAGAAGACCAGGGCCGAGAAGTCCGGCGAGATCGCCGCAGAGATCACCGACGCGTCGACCGGGCGATCCGCCCCCGACCCGGTCCCCGGGCCGGGGGCCCGGCTGATCCCCCAGCAGCGTGGTGAGCAACTGCTGGACTGTGCCGTGCGGTACGCGGACGAGCGGCACTGGGACGTGTTCCCCGGCACCTGGCTCCGGATCGTCGACGGCATAGCGCACTGCTCCTGCCAGACGCCCTCCTGCGCCGCGCCCGGGGCGCACCCGTCCCGGCCGGACTGGGCGGACCAGGCGACCGGCAGCGCCGCGTCCGTACGCCTGGCGTGGGGGCGGCAGCCCAGGGCGTCGATCCTGCTGCCCACGGGGCGGACCTTCGACGCGCTGGACGTCCCGGAGTCGGCCGGCTTCCTGGCACTGGCCCGGATGGAGCGGATGGGCATCACGCTCGGCCCGGTGACCTGCACGCCGGACCGGCGGATGGTCTTCTTCGTGCTGCCCGGTACCGCGGCCAGGGTTCCAGGGGCGGTGCGGGCCCTGGGCTGGGCGCCGGACTCCATCGATCTGGTGGCGCACGGCGAGGGCCACTACATCGCGGCCCCACCGACCAGGATCGGGGGCCGGGGCGCAGTGCAGTGGGTGAGGCGCCCGACCGTCGCCAACCGCTGGCTCCCGGACGCCGAGGAACTGCTCAGCGCGCTGGCCTACGCGTGCGGGAGGGAGCCGCGGACGGACGGGCCCGCCGCGCCTGAATCGTGCGCGGCATCGTGATCACGGCTCGGCGAGGCCCGACCGCTACGCGGCCGGGCCTACGGCCACGGCGCAACCCCGGCCCAGCCACCGCCGCGCTGCGCGACTCCCCGCGTTGGACGGCACGAGGGAAGCCACGCCGCCCATGCCGACGCCTATCGCGCCGCTGAGAGGACCACCTCCTGAGGACGGCGGGGCGCGGGGACGCGCAGTGCCGCCAGGCGTGCTGTGGTGAGCAGGGACAGGGACGCGATGACGAGCGGCGGGTAGCGGTGTTCCCGCCACCAGATGAGGGGAAGGCCGACCGCGGGGACGCGGAGTCGGCCGAAACCGAGGACCTGGGACAGCGGGACGGGCGTGGAGTCCGGCCGCCGGTTGGCGTCGCCCGCGGTGATGATGCGGTTGTCGGGCAGGATCTTGCGGACTCGGTGGGACAGCAGCCGGGAGGGGCTGGCGGGGTCCCGGACGAGCACGACCTGCCCGCGCAGGGGCGCACGGCCGCGGAGCGGCTGGTAGAGCACGACGTCGCCGCGCAGAATGCGCGGACGCATTGACTCACTCACCACCAGGGTCGGCCGCCAGTCGAGCAGGAGCGGGGGCAGGTGCGCCCAGATGAGCAGCCCGGAGGCCGCGGCAAGCGCGGTGCGTGCCGCGGCCGATGTCATGAGCCTGATCCACAAGCCGGACCGAGCCCCGCCCGGAGGGTCGCCTTCGACCCGCCTTGACGGTGTGGCCATCTACGTCGTCTGGGCTTCCCAGTTGAAGCTCACGTTGGGCGTGCTGCCGCCCTGGGTGGTGTCGGGTGCCGAGGCACTGAACGTCCAGGAGATGCGGTAGCTGATGGTCTGCGGCGGGCTGCCCGACACCGCCCACGGACCCACACCGTTGGCGTAGTTCGTGCGGTTGGTGAGGAAGTCGTCCAGGGTGCCGGTGTAGTCGGACGAACCGCTGGGGGTGAACCCGGAACAGCTGCTGAAGGTGCCGCCGGTCCCGTCCTCGACCGTGATGGTGATGTACGGGCTGATGTCGTTCGCCGGTACGGCCGCATGGGAGCTGTAGAGCTTGATGCTGGACGGGAGGGTGGACGTGGACGTGATGGCGATGCAACGCGACCCGGACTGGCCAGGCGTCAAGTTGGTGACCTGGAACATCGGCGTGCCACCGCTGTCGTTGGTCAGGTTCACGGAACCCGCGTTCCAGTGGTTTCCGGAGTTGCTCGTCACCCCGGCGAAGGCCGCGTGCGAGGCCCGCCAGACCATTCCACCGCTGAGCGCGAGCCCCAGCGGCACGGGCAGGGCATAGGCCACCATCTTGGCCCAGGGAAGGCGTCTCACACTTTCGCGCAGTCCATGCATGTCTCCATGATTCCCATCCCGGGCGTATGCGCGCGGTGTGCAGGAGGAGAATCACCGCAGAACACCCGAAGGGACCACAGTCATACGATCAAAAGCACACTGGAGGCTGTGGGGCCGGACGCGATCGGCCGACCCGTGACCCCTGGCAACTGGGTAGGGGTGTTGCGGTTGATGTTGTTGCCGAGTCCGAGCTGACCGGAGGCGTTGTTACCCCAGCACCAGACGGCCTGTGCGGCGCCTACGGCGCAGGTGTGGGTGGCGCCCCCTGTCACGGTCGCCCAGGTGGTGGCGGTGCCGACCTGGACGGGCGACGACCGGTTGGTGTTGTCCCCCAGCCCCAGTTGGCCCGACGCGTTGTTACCCCAGCACCACAGCGTGCCGTTGTTCCGGATGGCGCAGGTGTGCGCGGAGCCCGCCGTCACGGCCACCCAGGTGTTGACGGTGCCCACCTGGACGGGCGACAAACGGTTGGTCGTATCACCCAGCCCGAGCTGACCCGATGTGTTGCTACCCCAGCACCACAACGTACGGTCCTTGCGGATGGCGCAGGTGTGCGCGGAGCCCGCCGCCGGGAGCACCCAGGTGTTGGCGGTACCGACCTGGGCAGGCGATGTGCGGTTGGTGGTGTCACCCAGCCCCAGCTGGCCGAAGGCATTGCTCCCCCAGCACCACAGCGTGCGCTGCCGGCGTACCGCACAGGTGTGCTCGGCGCCCGCCGCCGGGGACACCCAGCCGTTGTCGTTGCCGACCTGGACGGGCGACGTGCGGTTGGTGGTATCAGCCAGCCCCAGCTGACCGGCGTTGTTCCTGCCCCAGCAGCGCAGTGTCCCGTTGCTCCAGGTGGCGCATGTGTGGTTCTCACCGGCAATGACGCGGGCCCAGGAGGTGGCCGTGCCGACCTGGGCGTAGGTGGTGGTGTCCGTGGTGTTGCCCAGGCCGAGCTGCCCGTAGACGTTGGACCCCGAACACCACAGGGTGCCCGTGCTCTGACGCGCGCAGGTGTGGCTTCTTCCCACGGCGATACGGGTCCAGGTCGTCGTCGTACCGACCTGTGTGGGGCTCCGGCGCTCCAACCTGTCCCCCAGCCCGAGCTGTCCGCCGGTGTTGTCGCCCCACGCGAACAGCCTGCCGACTCCGAAATTGTCCACCACGGTCCAACTCCCCGTCGTCGCGGTGACGGCGGAGAAGACGGCAACGGCCGTGGGGACCGACAGCAGTCCCGCCACAGCCCCGGAGACGACCAGCGCCACGACGGCGGACCTGCGCCACACCGCAGGCCGGCACCCTGTTCTGTTGATCAATCGCACAGCGCCAACACCTATCGGCGCGGTGGGCAGCGGACGCGCACCGGCGCGACCCGGACACGGGCCTTCACCCGAATGACCCCATCGCGGGATTCCGAAACCCTGTGATCCGCAAGACGTTTCGAAGGACCGGATGAACCGGCCGAAGCCGCGTGCGCCGCGGACTCGACCGCCGTCGTGCCCGAGCACCCGGGCCGGTGGTGGCCCGGGCGCTTCGGTCCGGTTCGGTCCCGGTCAGCGGATCAGGTGCACGCTGACCACGCTCTCGGTCTCACTGGTGCTGATGGATTGGACATAGCCGCGGGCGGTGAGGTAGCTCCCGGTGCCCCCTGTGATCGCCAGAGTGATGTCGGAGGCTGGAGCGCCCAGGGGGAACACTCCCTGGATGGTGATCTGGCCCTCAGCCAGCGTGAAGGTGACCTGGCACTGGAAGGCGGCGGGCTGATCGGCCTCGACACGGGTCACCGTGCAGACCTGGTCGAACTGCCCCACTGCGGCGTCGTCCTGAAGCACATTGCCGGTGGCGACGAGCTCATCCCCTTGGCTGCTCCCGGTGGGGTCCACATCGATGAAGTTGCTCGCGGTCGTCACCAGCGCCAACTCGAAGGTCTCACTCTTGCCGTGCGGCGTCCAGGGATGGATCGTGTCGGGGCTCGGCGCGGCGGCCGACGCCACGGAAGCACAGCAGAGAGCGGCGGCCAGGCCGGTGGCCGCGCTCAGACCAAGACCTGTGAAGTGGCGCATGACGCGTCTCCTGGAGGCAGGCGGGCATGTGGCCCTGTGCCACCCGGGGTACCCGCTTCCCGGTCAGCATCCGATGGGCCCCCCACCTCAGCCACCCCGGGCATCCATCCAGGTGAGGTGCCGCGGGTGCCGGTGACCCGTACCGGACGGAATCCCCAGGCGGTCGGTGCGCCCCGCTCAGTGCGGAGTTTCCACGCTCTACGCGCCGCTTTCGGCGCCTCTTAGGGTGGTCACCGCAGGCACCAGCACAATCAGCACCAGCCAAGGGGGACACGATGCCGGACCAGGCATCAGCACACGACGGGGCCGCCGCGTCGGCGCGCAGCACGCCGGACACGGCCGCGGCGCCGCCGCCTGCCGTACGGGTCGAGGGGCTTTGGAAGCGGTTCGGTGAGCAGATCGCGGTGGCGGGGATCGATCTGACCCTGCCCGCAGGCCGGTTCATCGGCCTGGTCGGACCGAACGGCGCGGGCAAGACCACCACCCTGTCGATGGTGACCGGGCTGCTCCGCCCCGACCAGGGGCGCATCGAGGTCGCGGGCCATGACGTCTGGCGCGATCCGGTCGAGGTGAAGGCCAGGATCGGGGTGCTGCCCGAGGGGCTGCGGTTGTTCGAGCGGCTGTCGGGCCGCGAACTGCTCGCCTACACCGGGCGGCTGCGCGGCCTGCCGGGCGACGAAGTGGACCGGCGCGCGGCGCAGTTGCTCGAAGTGCTGGACCTGGCGGGGTCGCAGCACAAGCTGGTGGTCGACTACTCGACCGGTATGCGTAAGAAGATCGGCCTGGCCGCGGCTCTGCTGCACAACCCGCAGGTGCTGTTCCTGGACGAGCCCTTCGAGGGCGTGGACCCTGTGTCGGCGCAGACGATCCGCGGGGTACTGGAGCGGTACACGGCGTCCGGGGCGACCGTGGTCTTCTCCAGCCATGTCATGGAGCTGGTGGAGTCGCTGTGCGACTGGGTCGCGGTGATGGCGGGCGGCCGAATCCGGGCGCAGGGCACGCTGGACGAAGTGCGGGGCTCGGCACCTTCGCTCCAGAACGCCTTCCTGGAACTGGTCGGCGCGCACGGGCGCGACGCGGGGCAGACGCTGGACTGGCTGGGCGGCGGCGAGGCGCGATGACAGCCTCGGTGTTCGACGCGCCGACCCCGGCGCCCGCTCCCCGCCCCGTCACCGGCGGTGCTTCGGTCCCCGAACCCGGGTCGCTGACCCCGGTCTTCGTACGGCTGAAACTGACTCTGCTCGCCAATGGACTGCGGCAGTCGTCAGGCCGCAAGGCGGCCTTCGTCTCGTCCGCCGTCCTGACGCTGCTTCTCGCGGCCGGTCAGCTCGCCGGGTTGGTCCTGCTGCGCGGCAACCCGCACGCAGGATCGCTGGTGGTGCTGCTCGTCGGAGTGCTCGCGCTCGGCTGGATGTTCATGCCGCTGTTCGTCCCGAGCGGCGACGAGACGCTCGACCCGACCCGGCTGGTGATGCTGCCGCTGCACCCGGCTCCGCTGGTGCGGGCGCTGCTGGTCGCCTCACTGGTGGGAATCGGACCGCTGTTCACGCTGTGCCTGGTGCTGGGCGGTGCCCTGGCGCTGGCGCACGGGGCGGTAGCGGTGCTGGTGGCGATGGTCGCCGTACCGCTGTCGCTGCTGGTGTGCGTGGCGTTGGCGCGGGCGGTCGCCACGGCGAACACCCGGCTGCTCAGCTCCCGCAAGGGACGCGACCTCGCGGTGCTGAGCGGTCTGGTGATCGCGGTCGGTATCCAGTTGGTCAACTTCGGCGTCCAGCGGCTCAGCGCACCGGGCGGTCTCACGACGCTCGACCCGGCCGCGGCGGTGGTGCGCTGGACGCCGCCCGCGTCCGCGATCGGCGCGATCGAATCGGCGAGCGCTGGGGCGTACGGGGCGGCGCTCGGGCAGCTCGCGCTCTCCGCCGGTGCGCTCTTCGCGCTGCTCTACGCCTGGCAGCACAGCCTCACCAGGCTGATGACCGCCCCCGACGGTTCCACCCTCGCCGCGGCGACGGAGCCGGGCCGCCGCGGCAAGGACACGCCGTCCGGGGCTGGGTGGCGGCTGCTGCCGGGCGGGCGTACGGGCGCGGTCATGCAGCGGACGCTGCGCTACGGCTGGCGTGATCCGAAGACCAAGGCGGCATGGATCACGTCTCTGACCCTCGGCCTGATCGTGCCGCTCTTCAACGCTCTCCAGGGCACGGGCTCGATCTACTTCGCCTGTTTCGCCTCAAGCATGCTGGGCCTGCACATGTACAACCAGTTCGGGCAGGACTCGTCCGGGTTCTGGATGGTCGCGCAGACCATCTCGACGCCCCGGGAGGCGTACCTCGAACTGCGGGCCCGGGCGCTGGCGACGCTTGTGATCACGCTCCCGTACACGGTCCTGGTCACGGTCGCGACAGCCGCGGTGCTCGACGACTGGCAGGCGCTGCCCGAGGCGCTGGGGCTAGCGCTGGCGCTGCTGGGCGCGATGACGGGGACCGGCGCGTGGGCGTCCGCGCGATACCCGTACTCGATTCCGCATGAGGGGCACCGGAACGTCGCCCCGGGGCAGGCGGGTCTCGCCTGTGCCTCCATCTTCGGCGGAATGCTGGGCTCCGCGCTGCTGTGCGCTCCCGTGATCGCTCTCACGATCTGGATGAATGTGGCCGACGCGGGGAAGCCGCTGTGGCTCGTGCTGCCGCTGGGGCTTGTATACGGCGCGGTGATGACATGGGGCGGGCTGCGGCTTGCCGGTCCGCGGACGGCGGAGCGGCTGCCCGAGATCCTGACGGCGGTCAGCAAAGGCTGAGTCGGACGGGCGTGAACTGCCGCCTGCGCGGCACTGTGTGAAGGATTCATCAGCCATCTGTCCACGGGCGGGCTCGCGTTCACGCGAGTCCGCCCGTTTGCGTGTAAGGGGCCGCTGACACCGCAGCAGCGAACAGCCGCGAACGTCCGGGTTCCCCGGACGCGGCACCGGCACACTGGACACGTGTAGAACGAGTCTTCGACCGACACTTTCCAGTCGAACGGGTCTGCGGATGGTTAATCCGCCAACCGGCGTCTCCTTCCTCAATCCCCAGGTCAGACGGCGTCTTTCAAGGCGATCGACTGGTTCAGTCCAGATACCGGACAGGAGTTCACACTGCCCGCGCACCCCTTCCGAGCTGCCCGAACGACCATTCGGTTGAGTAAGTAGATCGTATGCGGCTGGAAACGGGTCATGGATGTGCGATCACTGAGCGCATCAGCAAGACTCCCGACCGCAATCACCGCTCAAGCGAAAGGGAATTCACCAATGCGTTACACAGCCACCGCAATCGGAGCCACGCTCTCCACCGCCGCCCTCCTGTTGACGGCCGGCGCCACCGCCAACGCGGCCCCCGCGTCGCCGGAATCGCTCTACGCCCCCTCGGCCCTGGTCCTCGCCGTCGGCCACGGGGACGACGCCGCGACCGCCGGCGTCGATCGCGCGGTGACCCTGAGCTGCGCGCCCACCCCGAGCGGCAGCCACCCTGACTCCACCGCCGCCTGTAGTGAACTGATGGCTGTGGACGGTCAGTTCGGCCTGATCGGCAGCACTCCCACCACTCCCTGCACCCGCCAGTGGGACCCGATCACGGTCACCGCGGCCGGTGTCTGGCAGGGCCAGCGGGTGAGCTGGACGACCACGTACGGCAACGCCTGCGAGATGCGGGCGCGACTGGCCGACAGCGCGGTCTTCTCGTTCTGACGGCCCGAACGTGCCGCTACGCCGGGGCAGCCGCGGCGGCCGGGGCACGCCGGGTCATACGACGACCCGGCAACGCCCCGGCAGGCACAGCCGAGACGGGATCGGCCCTACGAGGACGGGCTTACGGCCGCGCCGCCGGCACACCGTCCAGGAACGGCTCGATCGCGGCACGCCAGGCGGCCGGCTGGTCGTAGTGCACGAGATGGCCGGCGTCCGTCACCTCGGCGTACTGCCCGCGCGGGAGCACCCGCACCATCTCCTGCGCCTCCGCCCGCCCCAACTCCCCGTCAAGTCCCCGCACCACCAGGGTCGGGCACCGCACCTCAGCCAGGGAGTCCCAATGCGCGTCATGCACCCAGGTCTCACGGGAGGCCAGCATGTGGCGACGGGAGAACACAGGTCGCCAGCCGTCCGGACCCTCGGCCATCACCTCGGCGAAGAACTCACCGCGACCGGGACTGGGGCGCTCCACCCACGGGTCGTCCGAGCCGAACCATCTGCGCACGTCGGCGAGGGTCGCGAAGGGGACGGGCCAGGTGCGGAACCAGTCCTCCCACTCGCGCTGCGAGGCCGCGCCCAGCGCGGAGGCCCGCATATCGCAGATGACCAGCGCCTGCACCAGGTCCGGCCGCTCGGCGGCCAACTGCCAAGCCGTAAGCGCACCCATGGAGTGCCCGATGAGCGTCACCGGTGCGAGCCCCAACTGCTCGACCGCGGCGGCTGCGTCGTGGACATACGCCTCGCGGGTGAACAACTCGTCAGCGGGCTTCTCGCTGCGGCCGTGCCCGCGCTGGTCGAGCGCCACGGCGCGGTGGCGCCCGGCGAGCCAGCGGGCCGTGGCGGCCCAGTGCGAGGCGCGGCCCATCAGCCCGTGCAGCAGTAAGGCTCCCGGCACGCGGTCCGTCTCGCTCCGGCCTTTGGGCGGGTCGGCGAACTCCCACGCGGCGAGGCGCAGTCCACCCGCTCCGGTCACGTCGATACGCCGCACCATGGTTGGCACCCCCTTGGATCCCCCACGGGTCTTCGAATGATGTCGAATGATGCGAGAGACTATCGAACTTCTATTCGAAAACACGGCTTCCGCGCCCAAGACCCCTCGTTCGAGTGACCGCACTCAAGGATTGACGCTCTTCGAGGCGGGGAGATCTTCAACGGGAGGCGGGCCGCTCGGGGAAAACGGTCCGAGGGGATTGACCCTGGGAGCTCGGGGCTCCGGGTCAGCACAGGGGAGGACAGGCCCCGGCGCCCTTCGGCGCCGGGGTCCTTTGCACCCGGGGACGACAAGTACCGGCGCGGCACGCGGACGTACGTCATCTGCCCACCCCCAGTCATATGCCTCAGCTACAGCCACAGCGTGGCACGCGAATCGCCCGGCCGCTGCCGTTCCGGCCGGAATGCGCCCGCAAGAGGCTTACCCAGGAAGGTCGTGAGAGGTCCGAAGGGTGGAGGCGAGGGCAGGACGAGAAGCTCGGAGCGAGCGATGGGCGGGAGGCTGCCGGCGGCTCAGCGCTTCGCCACGAACACGTGCGAGGCCACATCCGCTTCCAGCTCCGCCGCCTCACCGCCGCTGCCCACCAGAACTCCGCCCGCGGACTCCGTCACACTCACCACCGAACCCGGCTGCACACCGGCTCGGCGCAGTGTGTACATCAACTGGGCGTCGGTCTGGATCGGCTCACCGATCCGCCGGACCACGACCGTCTTGCCCTCCGTGCCCGCGTCCAGCTCGGCGAGGCTCACCATGGAGTCGTCCAGGAACGGATCGGCCTCCGTCTTCTCCCCCAGCTCCTCAAGGCCCGGGATCGGGTTTCCGTACGGAGACTCGGTCGGGTGGCGCAGCAGCTCCAGCACGCGCCGCTCGACCGCCTCGCTCATGACGTGCTCCCAGCGGCAGGCCTCGGCATGGACCTGCTCCCATTCCAGGCCGATCACATCGACCAGCAGGCACTCGGCCAGCCGGTGCTTGCGCATCACACGCGTGGCGAGCCGCCGGCCCTCGTCGGTCAGCTCCAGATGCCGGTCTCCGGCGACCGTCACCAGACCGTCGCGCTCCATCCGGGCCACGGTCTGGCTGACCGTCGGGCCGCTCTGGTCCAGTCTCTCGGCGATCCGGGCGCGCATGGGGACCACGCCTTCCTCTTCAAGCTCGAGGATGGTGCGGAGGTACATCTCCGTGGTGTCGATCAGTCCGGACATACGTGCCCCTCGATGCTGTGGAAAAGAATCGTGCGATGGCCCTGACCCAATTCTGACGCATGCCGCTGTCAACCGGGCCCACCCGGGTGAAGACCGTATTGACAGAGCAATGGTCCAGACCTCACCGTGATCCGCGAGACAACGGAAGACGACCGGGAACACGACGAGTAAGGGGCCACCGTCATGGGCGACACCACCCCCGCCGAGCAGTTCCTCGACGCCGCGATCGGTCTGCTGGGCCGAGTCCGCGAGGAGGAGGCGGCCCAGGTGGCAGCCGCGGGCGCCGCCATCGCCGACACCGTCTCGGCGGGCGGCCGGCTCTTCGCCTTCGGCGCCGGCCACTCCTCACTCGCCGCCCAGGACGTGGTCTACCGCGCGGGCGGCCTCGCCCTGATGAACCTGCTGACGGTGCCGGGCACAGTCGGTATCGACGTCAGACCCGCGACGCTCGGCTCCGCGCTGGAGCGGGTGGAGGGGCTAGCGGGTGCCGTCCTGGAATCCAGCCCGGCACGGCCGGGCGATCTGCTGGTCGTCATCTCGCTCTCGGGCCGTAACGCCCTCCCAGTGGAGATGGCGATGAGGGCCCGGGACCTGGGGCTCACGGTGATCGGCGTGACCTCGGTGGCGTACGTGACGGGGACCAGCCCTCGACATGCCTCGGGCAGCCACCTCAGAGACCACTGCGACGTCGTCCTCGACTCCAAGATCGCGGTCGGCGACGCGGAACTGACGGCGGACGGCATCGGAGCGCCGTTCGCCCCCGCGTCGACGGTCGTCACCAGCGCGCTGATGCAGGCGGTGATGGCGTCGGCGGCGGCGGAGCTGGCCGCGCGGGGTGTCGAGCCGCCGCTGCTGCGGTCGGGGAACGTGGACGGGGGGCGCGAGTGGAACGCCCGCGTGATGGCGGAGCACGCGGACCGCATCTTCTACGCGTAACCGCTCCGCGGGGTTCGGGGGGCGCGGTGGACCCCACCCCGGGCGGTGGACCCGAGTGTCCGTCCTCAAACGCCGGACCGGCTTGCATTACCAGGGCCGCGGCACCCGACGGGCAGAGGCGCGGTGGACCCCACCCCGGGCGGTGGACCCGAGTGTCCGTCCTCAAACGCCGGACCGGCTTGGGTTACCAGGGCCGCGGCACCCGACGGGCAGAGGCGCGGTGGGCCCGCGTGTCCGTCCTCAAACGCCGGACGGGCTTGGGTTGCCGGGCACGCCGCCAAAGTGTCCGTGCTCGAATGCCGGACGGGCCTAAGTTGCCGTCGCGAGGTCGATCGCGGTGGCTACGCGGGTTGCGACGCTCTCCGCGTAGACCTCGTCCGCACGCTCGAACGGCGGACGGTTCACCGCGCGCAGGAACGTCAGGACACCGAGATTGCGGCCACGGCTGCGCAGCACCGTGCACAGGGCGTGCACCGCGTCCGGCGGCCAATGGCGGTCCGTGGCCCAGTTCTGGGCGTGGGCGTTCGGGCTGGCGCTCGCCTGGACCGGGCCGAGCCGGTCCAACGCCTGGAGGGCCGGATGCCCTGGGGCGTACCGCACCGGCAGACCCGTCCCCACGATCCGCGCGACCGGGCCCGGTGCGCCGGAGGGTGTCGCGGCGGCGCGTACCAGCCGCCCGCCCGCCACCACGTCGAACATCGCATGGTCCGCGAAGCCCGCCAAGGCGAAGTCCACCTGGGCCGTGGCCGCCTCCATCGGATCCTCGCACTCGGCGGCGGCGCGCGCCGCGCGGTGCAGTTGGCTGTACCGGAAGCGCAGCCGGTCCGCCTGCTGCTCCTTGAGCTTGTCCTCGGTCACGTCCTGGAACAGCCAGCCCGCTCCGAGCGGCACCGGCTCTTCGGCGAGCGGCGAGGCCAGACGTACGAAGCCGCTGCGCCAGCAGCGCCTGGTACCCGGCGCTCCCGCACCCGCGGCGGCACCCGTACGCATGGTCAGCCACAGCTCGGCAGGAGCACTCGGCGCGCCCTCGGCGAGCACATGGTGCAGGGCGCCTTCGAGTTCCTCCACGCCCTGGACGATGAGCTCGCCGAGCGGCCGGCCGAGCGGGGCGATCCGTCCGCCGGAGCCGAGCATCCGTGCCGCTCGCCCGTTGACGACGGTCGGGCGCAGGTCCACGTCCACCAACACGACACCCCATGAGGAGTCATCGAACAGCGATTCGCTGAGCGCGATCGAACGTTCCAGATCGATCTGCGCGTGCGCCTCGCTGAACGCGAAGTACACCCCGGCGGGCTCGCCGTCGGCCCCGCGCACCCCGGCCGACTGGGTCCGTACCAGCACCCGCCCGCCGTCCTTGCGCAGCAGCGCGAACTCGTGCACCTGCCGCCCCGGCGCGTGCATCGACGCCATCAGCCGCCCCTGCACCTCGTCGGCGTCGGCGGTACGGACCGCCCAGCCGTCGAATCCGCGGCGTCCGACGGCTTCAGCCGCCGACCACCCGAGGATGCGCTCGGCTTCACGGTTCCAGTGGGTGAGGACGCCTTCGGCGTCGAACGCGCACAGCGCCGCGTCCATGCCGTCCAGCAGCGCGGCGAGCAGCTCAGCCCCGGGCCCGCGCCCCGGTTCTTGCCCTGGTCCGTCCCGTCCGGGCCCGGACGGGGGCTCGGGACCGTCGGGCCCCGACCCATGAGGACCTGGCCCGTCGGGCCCCAGCGCACTGGTGGTCTCGCTCCTGGAAGCACTCATCCTGGCACCCCCTGCCGGACGTGTCCGCGCGTTTCCACGCGCGACCGTGCCGCTCCGCTCCGTCGGCGGCACCCCGGCTATTCAACTGGAACGTGACACACGACACATGAATTTCGGCGAAATCGATGTGCTGTGCAGTCGCTCCAAAAAAGGGGTTGAGCGCGGCGCCAGAGGTTCCTAATGTGGGCCGCACGTTGGAAAGGAGGTGGTTCGGAAGTGATTTCTTACCGGACAAGCGAGGTGGCTGCGGGCTGAAGCCCGTCGTCGCACTCTGTGCACCACGGCAGGCTTCCTGCCTAATCCAAGCAGTCACCGACCCGCGGGCTCGCCGGTACGTCCGGCCGGCCTCCTCTCCGGAGGAGACCAGAGCCCGCGGGTTTCTGCGTTGTCCGGTCAGCGGGTGGTCCGCCTGAGCTCGTACAGATCCCAAGACCTCCTGGCCCCAGGGGTCCCCCTCTTCGAAAGTCCACGCACCCTGACCCGTGCACTCCGCAGCCTTGGTCCCCGCCTCAGGGCGCCAGCCGCTCCACCCGCCAGCCCCGCCCCGAGGGCGACGCGGTGTCGCGTACGTACCGGAGCCGGTCGTGCAGCCGGTTCTCGTGCCCCTGCCAGAACTCAACCGTCTGCGGAACGACCCGGTAGCCGCCCCAGTCCGTCGGCACCGGCACCTGCTCGCCCTCGGGATAGCGGGCAGCCAGCTCCTGGTAGCGCCGCAGCAGCTCGGCGCGCGAGGAGACAACGGTGGACTGGGGGCTTGCCCAGGCGCCAAGCTGGGAGCCGTGCGGGCGGGTACGGAAGTACGCGGCGGTCTCGTCGCGGCCGACCCGGGCGGCGGTGCCGGTGACGATGATCTGGCGGGTGAGCGGATGCCAGGGGAAGAGCAGCGAGACCTGCGGATTGGCGTCGAGCTCGCGGGCCTTGCGGGAGCCGTAGTTCGTATAGAAGACAAACCCGCGCTCGTCGAAGTGCTTGAGCAGCACCGTGCGCGAGGAAGGGGAGCCGTCGGGGGTGGCCGTCGACAGGACCATGGCGTTCGGCTCGTGCAGATGGCCGGCCGCGGCGTCCTTGAACCAGCGGACGAACTGTTCCATCGGGTCCGCGGGCAGATCCGCCTCTTCGAATGGTGTCGAACGGTAGTACTCGCGCATGGCTGCGGGATCGAGAGCGTCGGTCACATGAGCCATCCTGCCGCAGCGCCACCGCTTACCCGGCACCGAGTGCCGGTAGGCCTGAGCGACCGGATCGGCCCACTGTGCCGGATGTCACCTTCCCCACGCCCGGTTGATCGATCAAAATCTTGTGGGGCCCTCCGTGGCCCCCTACGACGCGGTACGGGTGACCACCGGCCGCACGGGGCATGACCGGGGTGACCCTCCCGGGCCGAAGCTGAGCTTGACTCGCACACATCATGAGGAGCCGCCTGATGTCCGACTTCGTACCCGGACTCGAAGGAGTCATCGCGTTCGAAACGGAGATCGCCGAACCCGACAAGGAGGGCGGCGCACTCCGCTACCGAGGCGTGGACATCGAGGACCTCGTCGGCCATGTCTCGTTCGGGAACGTCTGGGGCCTGCTGGTCGACGGCGCGTTCAACCCCGGGCTGCCGGCCGCCGAGCCGTTCCCGATCCCGGTCCACTCCGGTGACATCCGGGTGGACGTCCAGTCGGCGATGGCCATGCTGGCGCCGGTGTGGGGCCTGCGGCCGCTGCTCGACATCGACGTGGAGCAGGCCCGCGACGACCTCGCCCGGGCCGCGGTGATGGCCCTGTCGTACGTGGCACAGAGTGCACGTGGCCAGGGGCTGCCGATGGTTCCGCAGCGCGAGATCGACAAGGCCGAGTCCGTGGTCGAGCGCTTCATGATCCGCTGGCGCGGTGAGCCGGACCCTAAGCACGTCAAGGCCGTGGACGCGTACTGGACGTCCGCCGCCGAGCACGGCATGAACGCCTCCACCTTCACCGCCCGCGTCATCGCCTCCACCGGCGCCGACGTGGCCGCGGCGCTCTCGGGTGCCGTCGGTGCCATGTCGGGCCCGCTGCACGGCGGCGCGCCCTCGCGTGTGCTCGGCATGATCGAGGAGATCGAGCGCACCGGTGACGCCGTGGCGTACGTCAAGAAGGCCCTGGACAAGGGCGAGCGCCTGATGGGCTTCGGCCACCGGGTCTACCGTGCGGAGGACCCGCGCGCCCGGGTGCTGCGCCGCACGGCCAAGGAGCTCGGCGCGCCGCGCTACGAGATCGCCGAAGCCCTGGAGAAGGCGGCCCTCGAGGAACTGCACAACCGCCGTCCGGACCGGGTCCTGGCGACGAACGTGGAGTTCTGGGCCGCGATCATGCTGGACTTCGCCGAGGTCCCGGCGCACATGTTCACGTCCATGTTCTCGTGCGCCCGTACGGCGGGCTGGTCGGCGCACATCCTGGAGCAGAAGCGCACCGGGCGACTGGTGCGACCCGCCGCCCGGTACGTCGGCCCCGGTTCGCGCGCCCCGCAGGACATCGAGGGCTACGCCGACATCGCCGGCTGACGTCCCCGTAGGGGAACTACGCCGCCCGCCCCACCAGGTCCGCGTGGTGGCGGGCGGCGACCAGCGGGTGCGCCCGCAGCTTGCCCTTGAGCTCGTTGCGCCCGTACTCGGCGAACAGCGGATTGGCCGGGTCCGCCGTGACACCGGGCGCGCCGGACGCGTACGGGAACGGCACGGGGGCGATCCGGGCATCCAGCCGCGGGTTGTAGAAGAACGGCACCGAATAGCGCTCGACGGCCCCGGGCGGGCTGACCACCCGGTGGTTGGTGGCGATCAGATAGCCGTTGGTGGCGACTTCCAGCAGCTCTCCGAGGTTCACGACGAACGCCCCCGGCATCGGCGGTACGTCATGGAACGCGCCGTCCTCCCGCTGCACCTGGAGCCCGCCGACCCGGTCCTGGTGCAGCAGGGTGAGGAAGCCGTAGTCCTTGTGGGCACCCACGCCCTGGTCGGCCCCGTCACCGGAGCTGCCCGGGTAGCGCACCAGCTTGAGGTGCGGATGGGCATGGTCGCCGAAGATGTCGTCGTAGAAGTCCGGCGGGGCGCCGATCGAGGCGAGCAGCTCGTGCAGCAGCTTGTCCGCGACCGCGCTGAGCCGGTCGACCCACCCGAGCGCGGCGGTCCGCAGCTCCGGCAGCGCGCCGGGCCACTGGTTGGGCCCCTCCAGCCACCAGTACGCGGGCTCGCCGGGCGCCGGGATGTGCGCGGGGCGCTCGGCGCCGATGTCGAGCTGGTCGCGCCAGTCGCGGCTGCCGCCGGTGCGCTCGTCGCCGATGCGGGTGTAGCCGCGGAAGTGCGGCGAGTTGACGTTGTCGATGGCCAGCCGGTCGGCCACGGGGAGTGCGAAGAAGGCGCGCATGGCGTCGGTCAGCGCATCGGTCTCGGCCTGGGTCACCCCGTGTCCGACGAGCTGGAAGAAGCCGACGTCATGGGCCGCGCGGTGCAGCTTGGCGTGCAGCGCGGCGCGCGCCTCGGGGCCGCGGTCGGCCGCGGAGAGGTCGATGACCGGGAGCTGGGTGTAGTCGGCCGACCGCTGCGAGGCCTGCGACGCGCTCTGCGAAACCTGCGAGCTCTGCGAGTGGATCAAAGAGAGAGACATGGATGCGTCCGCTGTGGTGTGTTCCGGCCACGGTCCCGTGATGGCGGGTGACTCGTACGACCGGCGGCGCCTGGTTGGGGCGGGGCCGGAGGGCCGGAGGGGGTGGGGTGGGCTTGGCTCAGGCTGGGTTCAGAGGTAAGCCCGACAGCCCATGCTCGTGACGCGGAGGAAGTCCACGTGGCGGCGTCGTACGAGCGGAAGCATGAGAGAAGGATACGCCGTGCGCACGGTGAACGGCGGTGACGCAGGACACACCCGGCCGCCCGGGCCGGTCATACGCCCGGGGCCCGCGGATCCGGGGCCGACGGCCGAGGGCGATGCCGGGAAGCAGCGTGCCCGTCAGCGTCCGGGACACAGACGCACGTCCGGGGTCAGGGGCCCACGGGCCGGACCTCTTCACCGCACAACCTGGCCATGCCGTCCACGTCGGAGGTCGTCATCACGCCCCTGCCCGGCTGGTTCAGTGACCCCCGCGCCCCCCCTGGCCCGCAGCACCCGGCCCTCAGCCCAGCGCCTCCTCCAGCAGCGCGACCCACTGCCCCACCACCCGCTTGCGCCGCGCCTCGTCATCCGTCAGCAGGTTCGCCAGGCCCAGCCCGCGCGCCATGTCCAGCAGACCCTGCACCGTCTCCCGTACACCCGGGACGGACTCGTCCGCGCCCAGCAGTTCCACCGCCATCCGGTGGGTCTCGCGGCCGACGCGGGTCTCCAGCTCGGTGACGCGGTCGCGGAGCTGGTCCTCGTTGGATGCGGCGACCCACAGGTGGAGGGCGGCGCGGAAGAGGGGGCCGGTGTAGAGGTCGACCAGGGCGCCGACCACAGCCGGGCGGTCGGTGACCGGGAGTGCGCGCAGGGCGCTGGAGCGCTGCTCGGCCACGTATTCGACGGCTGCCGTGAAGAGGTCCTCCCGGGTGGGGAAGTGGTGTTGTGCCGCGCCCCGTGAGACCCCGGCCCGCTCGGCGACCACCGATACGGTGGAGCCTGCCCAGCCGCGTTCGGCGAGGCAGGCCACCGCGGCCTCCAGGAGCCGCTGCCGGGTGGCCCGGCTGCGGTCCTGCTTGGGGGAGGTCACAACACCCATGCGGGGTCCCGTCGTTCGAGGAAGGCCGTCATCCCCTCTCGCGCCTCCGCTGAGGCGAAGAGCGAAGCCGAGCGCTGGACCAGGTCCTCGGCGTCTCGGTCGAAGGTCTCCCGCACCCTAGCCGTGAGCAGCTGTTTCGTCGCGTCGAGGGCCACCGGGGAGGCCTTCCGGAAGCCGTCGAGGACGGGGGCGATGACCGCGTCACCATTGTCAGGGTCCACCGCGGTGAGCAGGCCCATCCGCGCCGCTTCGGCGGCGTCGAAGACCTCGCCGGTGAGGTAGTGGCGGGCCACGGCGCGCGGTTCCAGGCGGGGCAGCAGCGGCAGCGAGATCACCGCCGGGGCCACCCCGATCCGTACCTCCGTGAAGGCGAAGTCCGACGCCGCCGACGCGACCGCGATGTCGCAGGCGCCGATCAGGCCGAGACCGCCGGCCCGCGCCCGGCCCGACACCCGCGCCACCACCGGCTTGGGCAGCTCGATGATCTGCCGCAGCAGGGCGACGAAGGTGTACGGATTCGGCGGCTCCTTCAGGTCGGCGCCCGCGCTGAAGGTCGTACCGGTGTGGGTGAGGACCACGGCCCGTACGGACGGGTCCTTCCCGCAGGCCGCCAGGGCGTCGGCGAGCTCACTGACCAGCCGGGCCGACAGCGCGTTGCGGTTGGCCGGTGAGTCGAGGGTCAGCGTCGCTATTCCGCGCTCGGACGCCTTGGCGACCAGGGTCATGAAATGTTCTCCTTCGCTTGCTTCTCACGGTCGCTTTCCCGGGTGCGCAGCTCGCGCCGGAGGATCTTTCCGGACGCGGCCCGCGGTATCTCGCCCGTGAACTCGACACGGCGGATCTTCTTGTACGGGGAGACGCGCTCGGTGACGTAGGCGATGACGTCATCGGGGCTGAGGTCCTCGGCGGTGGGCTGGGGTACGACATACGCCTTCGGTATCTCGTTGCCGTCGCCGTCGTACACCCCGATCACGGCCGCGTCGGCGATGTCCTCATGGGTGAGGAGCAGCGCCTCCAGCTCGGCCGGGGCCACTTGGAAGCCCTTGTACTTGATGAGTTCCTTCACCCGGTCGACCACGAACAGCCAGCCGTCCTCGTCCACCCGTCCGATGTCCCCGGTGTGCACCCAGCCGTCCGCGTCGATCATCTCCGCCGTGGCGTCGGGGCGCCCGAGGTAGCCCTTCATCACCTGCGGGCCGCGGATCGCGATCTCGCCCTCCTCTCCGGGCGCGGCGTCGCGGTCCGGGTCGTCCAGGGACAGCAGCCGCATTTCGGTGTTGGGCAGCAGCTTGCCGACCGTGCCGGGCGGGGGTGCGGGGGCGTCCAGCGGTACGACGTGCGTGCCCGGCGACAGCTCGGTCATACCGTACGCCTGGCGTACGGGCGGCAGCCCGAGCCGGGCGGCGCAGGCCTGGGCGAGCTGGGCGTCGAGCGGGGCGGCGGCGCTGACGATGTACTCCAGCGACGACAGGTCGTACCGCACCACGGCCGGGTGCTTGGCGAGCGCCAGCACGATCGGCGGGGCGACGTACAGACCGTTGACGCGGTGCTTCTCGATCGCCGCGAGGAACTGGTCGAGGTCGAAGCGGGGCAGCACGATGACGGTGGCGCCGTGCTTGAGCGGGGCGTTCATCAGGGCGGTGAGGCCGTAGATGTGGAAGAACGGCAGAACGGCCAGTATCCGGTCGCCGGACTTCATCGGGATGAGCGGCTCGATCTGGACCAGGTTGGTGGCGATGGAGCGGTGGGTGAGCATGACGCCCTTGGGGACGCCGGTGGTGCCCGATGAATACGGGAGAACCGCGACGTCGTCGTCGGGGTCGATGGCGGTCTCCGGCTCGGACGCGGTGGAGCCGAGCATGCCGAGGATCGAGCGATGCCCGTCCGCCTGGTCGCAGACGAAGATCTCCTCGATGCCGCCGACGAGTTCGGCGGCTCTGCGGGCGGTCTCCAGCAGGGGTGAGACCGTGACGATCCAGCGGGCGGAGGAGTCGCGGAGCTGCTTGGCGAACTCCTCCGCCGTGGCGAGCGGATGCACGGTGGTGACGGCCGCGCCGGCCCGGGTGGCGGCGTAGAACACCACCGGGTAGGCGACCGTGTTGGGGCTGTGCAGGGCGAGTACGTCACCCTTGCGCACACCCGACTCGGCGAGTGCCGCGGCGATGCGCCGATGGAACGTGTCGAGCTGTGCGTAGCTGATCGTCATCTCGCCCGCGCCGTCGATCAGCGCGGGTGTGTCCCCGTACTCGGCCGCGCGGCCCAGAACGGCGTCATGGATGGGGAGAGAGACGACCGGGACGTTCGCGTACTCGCTGCTGAACACCATCACAGCCCCTTCGCTCGGCATCGACTCGGCGTTGAGTCGTGGCTCGTGGCCGCCAGAATGTCTCCTCTCAGTAGGACTTGGGGAGACCCAGGGACTGATGGGATATGTAGTTGAGGATCATTTCCCGGCTGACCGGGGCGATCCGTGCCACCCGTGACGCGGTGATCAGCCGGGCCAGGCCGTACTCGCGGGTGAGGCCGTTGCCGCCGAGGGTGTGCACGGCCTGGTCGACGGCCTTCACACAGGCCTCGCCCGCCGCGTACTTGGCCATGTTCGCCGCCTCGCCCGCGCCCACGTCATCGCCCGCGTCATACAGCGCCGCCGCCTTCTGCATCATCAGCCGGGCCAGTTCCAGCTCGATGTGCGCGGTGGCGAGCGGGTGGGCGATGGCCTGGTGGGCGCCGATGGGGGCCTTCCACACCTGGCGCTCCTTGGCGTAGTCGATCGCCCGCGCGAGCGCGTATCGGCCCATGCCGATGGCGAAGGCGGCGGTCATGATCCGCTCCGGGTTGAGTCCGGCGAAGAGCTGGAGCAGTCCGGCGTCCTCTTCCCCCACCAGTGCGTCATGCGGCAGCGCGACATCGTCGAGTACGAGCTCGAACTGCTTCTCGTGCGACTCCAGTTGCATGTCGATCTGGGAGCGGCTGAAGCCTGGCGCGTCCCTCGGGACGATGAACAGGCAGGCCTTGAGCTTGCCGGTACGGGCGTCCTCGGTGCGGCCGACGATCAGGGTCGCGTCGGCGATGTCCACACCCGACACGAACACCTTGCGGCCGGTGAGCACCCAGCCGTCATCGGTGCGCCGCGCGGTGGTGGTGATCCGGTGCGAGTTCGACCCGGCGTCGGGCTCGGTGATGCCGAAGGCCATGGTGCGGCTGCCGTCGGCGAGCCCCGGCAGCCAGGCGCGCTTCTGCTCCTCGGTGCCGAAGCGGGAGATGACCGTGCCGCAGATGGCGGGCGAGACCACCATCATCAGCAGCGGGCAGCCGGCGGCGCCCAACTCCTCCAGCACGATGGACAGCTCGCCCATCCCACTGCCGCCGCCGCCGTACTCGACGGGCAGGTTGACGCCGAGGTAGCCCAGCTTGGCGGCCTCGGCCCACAGGGCGTCACGGTCGTGGTCGGCGGCGTGGGACGATCCATAGCGTCGGCCCAGCGCGGACACGGCGGCGCGCAGCGCGGTCTGCTCTTCGCTCTCGATGACGCTGTTCACGTGTCGACTCTTGCTCGTGCTCATGAGGTCTGGTCCTCCTGTACGACGGCGAGAAGGGCGCCGACCTCGACCTGGAGGCCGGGTACGGCGTGTAGCGCGGTGAGCGTGCCGGTGGCGGGAGCGGAGATCCTGTGCTCCATCTTCATCGCCTCCAGCCAGACGAGCGGCTGCCCGGCGGTGACCCGCGTGCCGGCGGTGAGGCCATCGGCGACACGGACGACGGTGCCGGGCATGGGCGCCAGCAGCGAGCCGGGCGCAAGCTGGGCGGTGGGGTCGGGGAAGCGGGGTGCTTCCGTGAGGGTGTACGCCCCGGTCGGGGTGTCCACGTGGATCCGGTCGGCCCCGTACCGGCTGACCTTGAACTCGCTTCGCACGCCGTCGACTTCGAGGAACACGGAGCCGCCGGGCGCCGCGTCCAGGACGCGTACCCCGGGGAGGTCCACGGCTTCGGTGCCGGTGCGGGTGGTGCGGTAGCGGGCCTCGTACTCGGTGCCGTCCGCTGTCAGATAGCGCTTGGTGCCCGGCTGGGACGGCAGGTTGCGCCAGCCGCCGACGCGGGCGGTGACACCGGCTACCGCGTCGCGGCGGCGGGCCGCGGCGTCGGCCAGGGCGGCGGCGAGCGCGGCGATCTCCGTACCGCCGCTGGTCGCCGTCAGCTCGGGTAGCCGCCGGTCGTAGAAGCCGGTGTCCATCCCGGCCTCGCGGAACTCCGGGTGCCGCAATGATCGTACGAGCAGCTCCCGGTTGGTGACCGGGCCGTGCACCCTGGCCCGTTCCAGTGCCCCGGCCAGCTTGCGTACGGCCTCGGCGCGGGTCGGGGCCCAGGCGACGACCTTGGCGAGCATGGCGTCGTAGTGGACGCCGATGGTGTCGCCGTCCGTGAATCCGGTGTCCAGGCGCAGGCCCGGGCCTGTGGGCAACGAGAGCCGGTGCAGAGTGCCGGTCTGCGGGGACCAGGCGCGCGACGGATCCTCGGCGTAGAGGCGGGCCTCGATGGCGTGGCCGTGCGGGGTGGGCGGCTCGGCGGCGGGGAGGGGCTCGCCTTCGGCGACCCGGATCTGCAGGGCGACCAGATCGACCCCGAACACCTCCTCGGTCACGGGGTGTTCGACCTGAAGGCGGGTGTTCATCTCCAGGAAGTGCGCGGCGCCGTCCGCGATCAGGAACTCGACGGTGCCCGCGCCCCGGTAGTCCGTCGCACGGGAGGCACGGACGGCCATCTCGGCGAGTGCGGCGCGCAGTTCGGCATCGAGACCGGGGGCGGGGGCCTCCTCGATCACCTTCTGGTGGCGGCGCTGGAGGGAGCAGTCACGGGTGCCGAGGGCCCAGACGGTGCCGTGGGCGTCGGCGAGGATCTGCACCTCGACATGGCGGCCGTTCTCGACATACGGCTCGACGAACACCTCGCCGTCACCGAACGCACTGAGCGCCTCCGCCTGCGCTGCCTCCAACTCTCCTTTCAATTCTTCCAGTTCGCGGACGATGCGCATTCCTCGTCCGCCACCGCCCGCCGCCGCTTTCACGAGCACGGGCAGCTCGGCCTCGGTGATCGCGTCCTCGGCGAGCGGTGCGATGCCCATGAGCTGCTTGGCCCGGGTCTTGGACGCCATGGCCTCGATGGCCTCCGGCGGCGGGCCGATCCACACCAGTCCGGCGTCGATGACGGCACGGGCGAAGTCGGCGTTCTCGGAAAGGAAGCCATAGCCGGGGTGCACGGCGTCCGCCCCGGCTGCGAGGGCCGCCTTCACGATCAGGTCGCCGCGCAGATACGTCTCCGCCGGGGCCGCCCCGGGCAGCCGTACGGCCGCGTCGGCGTCCCGTACGTGCAGGGCGCCGGCGTCCGCGTCGGAGTACACGGCGACCGTGGCTATGCCCAGCTCACGGCAGGTGCGGAAGACACGGCAGGCGATCTCACCGCGGTTGGCGACGAGCAGCTTCTCAATCATCATCAGGGCCTCACATCCGGAAGACGCCGAAGCCGCCGCGGGCGCCTTCGACCGGAGCCGTGTGGATCGCGGACAGGCAGATCCCGAGGACGGTGCGGGTGTCGCGCGGATCGATCACACCGTCGTCGTAGAGCCGCCCGGAAAGGAAGGCGGGCAGCGACTCCGCCTCGATCTGCTGCTCCACCATCGCCCGCAGACCGGCGTCCGCCTCGTCGTCGTACGGCTGCCCCTTGGCGGCGGCCGAGGCCCGGGCCACGATCGACAGCACACCGGCGAGCTGCTGCGGGCCCATCACCGCGGACTTGGCGCTGGGCCAGGCGAAGAGGAAGCGCGGGTCGTAGGCCCGGCCGCACATTCCGTAGTGCCCGGCACCGTAGGACGCGCCCATCAGGACGGAGAGGTGCGGGACCTTGGAGTTCGACACCGCGTTGATCATCATCGCGCCGTGTTTGATGATGCCGCCCTGCTCGTACTCCTTGCCGACCATGTAGCCGGTGGTGTTGTGCAGGAAGAGCAGCGGGATGTCGCGCTGGTTGGCGAGCTGGATGAACTGCGCGGCCTTCTGCGACTCGGCGCTGAACAGCACCCCCTGCGCATTGGCGAGGATGCCGACGGGATAGCCGTGCAGCCGGGCCCAGCCGGTGACCAGGCTGGTCCCGTAGAGGGGTTTGAACTCGTCGAAGTCCGAGGCGTCCACGAGCCGGGCGATCACCTCGCGCGGGTCGAAGGGCGTCTTCAGGTCCTCGGGGATGACGCCGAGCAGCTCTTCCTCGTCGTACTTGGGCGGCTCGGGCTGTATTCCGGCGCCCGCCACCGGGTCGGGGTGCGCCTTGCGGTGGTTGAGCCTGGCGACGATACGGCGGGCATGGCGCAGGGCGTCGAGCTCGTCCACGGCGTAGTGGTCGGCGAGGCCCGAGGTGCGGGCGTGCATCTCCGCGCCGCCGAGGGACTCGTCGTCGCTCTCCTCGCCGGTGGCCATCTTCACCAGCGGCGGCCCGCCGAGGAAGACCTTCGAACGCTCCTTGATCATCACCGCGTGGTCGGACATCCCGGGTACGTACGCCCCGCCCGCGGTCGAGTTGCCGAAGACCACAGCGATGGTGGGGATTCCGGCGGCGGACAGCCGGGTGAGGTCGCGGAACACCGCACCGCCCGGGATGAAGATCTCCTTCTGGCTGGGCAGATCGGCGCCACCGGACTCGACCAGGCTGACCAGCGGCAGCCGGTTGCTGAACGCGACCTCGTGGGCGCGCAGGATCTTCTTCAGCGTCCAGGGGTTGCTGGCGCCGCCGCGTACGGTCGGGTCGTTCGCAGTGACCAGGCATTCGACACCCTCGATGGTGCCGATCCCGGTGACGATGGAGGCGCCGACGGGATAGTCGCTGCCCCAGGCGGCGAGCGGGGACAGTTCGAGGAAGGGGGTGTCGGGGTCGAGCAGCAGCTCGATACGTTCCCGGGCGAGGAGCTTGCCGCGCTTGCGGTGCCGGGCTGTGTACTTCTCACCGCCGCCCGCGAGGGCCTTGGCGTGCTCGGCGTCGAGCGCGTCCAGCCTGGCGAGCATGGCGGCGCGCTGGGCGGAGTAGTCGGCGGACGCGGTGTCGAGGGTGCTGGCGAGAACGGTCACGGGGTCACCTCCGGTACGAGGGTCTTCTCGGGTGCGGTCACAGCAGGGACTCCGGGATCTCGATGTGCCTTGCCCGCAGCCACTCCCCGAGGCCCTTGGCCTGGGGGTCGAAGCGCGCCTGGGAGGCGACGCCGTCGCCGAGCAGTCCGCGGATGACGAAGTTCAGCGCCCGCAGATTCGGCAGGACATGCCGTTCGATGTCCAGGTCGGCTGCTTCCGGGAGCAGTTCGCGAAGACGTCGCACGGTCAGCTCATGGGCGAGCCAGCGCCACGCCTCGTCCGTGCGCACCCATACGCCCACGTTGGCGTCCCCGCCCTTGTCCCCACTGCGGGCCCCCGCCACCAGACCGAGTGGCGCGCGGCGCACCGGCCCCGGCAGCAGCGGAGCGGGCAACTCCGGCTCCGGTACGGGCGCGAGCTCCCGGGTGCGGTGCGGCGGCGGTACGGTCAGCCGCTGCCCTTCCGGGGTCACGGCGATGTGCTCGATGGACGCCGCGTCCACGTACGCCGCGTCGAACACCCCGTACGGGGCGCCCTTGCCGGGCGGGGCGGTCACATGGAAGCCGGGGTAGCTGCCGAGCGCCAGCTCGATCGCGGCTCCGCTGACCACCCGGCCGACGGCCGCCGCGTCCGGGTCCCGGACCACGAGCCTCAGCAGCGCACTGGCGGTCTCCTCGGTGGCCGCGTCCGGTTTGTCGGTGCGGGCCAGTTCCCAACGCACCTCGGCAGGCCGCGACTTGGCCCGGCCGAAGGCATCCTCGACCTGTGCCTGCACCAACTCGGCCTTGGCCTCGATATCGAGACCGGTGAGCACGAACACCACCTCGTTGCGCCAGCCGCCCAGCCTCGCCAGACCCGTCTTGAGCGTGGGCGGCGGGGCTTCGCCGCGCACCCCGGAGATCCTGACCCGGTCGGGGCCTTCCCGGGTGAGGCGTACGGAGTCCAGTCGGGCGGTGGCGTCGGGGCCGGCGTAGCGGGCGCCGCCGGTCTCGTACAGCAGTTGCGCGGTGACGGTGCCGAGGTCCACGACCCCGCCGGTGCCGGGATGCTTGGTGATCACGGACGAGCCGTCGGCGTACAGCTCTGCGAGCGGGAAACCGGGTCGGCGCAGGTCGGGTGCCTGCTCGTGATGGCCGGCGAAGAAGGCGTAGTTGCCGCCCGTCGTCTGCGTCCCGCACTCCAGCAGATGCCCGGCGATGACGGCGCCCGCAAGCGCGTCGTGGTACCCCGGGTCATCCGGCCGCCAGCCGAAGTGCCACTGCGCGGGCCCGGTGACGAGGGCCGCGTCGGTGACCCGGCCGGTGACGACGACATCCGCCCCGGCGCGCAGGCACTCGGCGATCCCGCCGCCGCCGAGGTAGGCGTTGGCGGCGAGCGCGTCCGGGAAGCGGGCGGCGATGTCGGCGCGTCCGGTGAGGTCATCGCCTTCGACGTGCGCGACACGTACCGGCACTCCGACCCGTTCGGCCAGTTCGCGTACGGCGTCGGCGAGGCCCGCCGGATTCAGCCCGCCCGCGTTGGCGACGATCCGCACCCCGCGCTCATGGGCGAGGCCGAGGCCCTCCTCAAGCTGCCGCAGGAAAGTCTTGGCGTAGCCGAGGCGGGCGTCCTTCATCCGGTCCCGGCCGAGGATGAGCATGGTGAGCTCGGCGAGGTAGTCGCCGGTGAGGACGTCGAGTCCGCCCCCGGTGAGCATCTCGCGTACGGCGTCGAAGCGGTCACCATAGAAGCCGGAGGCATTGCCGATCCGCAAAGGCCCCGGTTTGGGCTCCCCCACCGCTCAGGCCCCCTTCGGCGTACGGCCCTGACCGGCAGGGCCCGCGAAGGCCTGCGCGATGTCCAGCCACCGGTCGGCGTCCGCGCCCTCCGCCCGTACGGCGAGGTCGGCGCGGTGTGCCCGCTGGGTCACCAGCAGGCAGAAGTCCAGCGCCGGGCCTGTGACCTTCTGGGACGCGTCATCCGGCCCGTATGTCCACAGCTCGCCGTCGGGCCCGCTGAGCTCCACCCGGAACGCCTGCTGCGGCGGCTCGATTCCGCGCACGAAGTAGGCGTAGTCGCGCGCCCGGACGCCGATGTGCGCGATATGCCGCAACCGGGCGGTCGGTTCGCGTACGACCCCGAGGGCATCGGCGATGTCCTGCCCGTGCGCCCAGGTCTCCATCAACCGGGCGGTGGCCATCGATGTGGCGCTCATGGGCGGCCCGTACCAGGGGAATCGCGACCCGGCGGGCGCGGTGCGCAGCGCCTGCTCCAGCCGCTCGCGGCCCTGGCGCCAGCGGGCGAGCAACTCGGCGGGCGGCTGCACGGCACCGTCGTCGGCCGCGCGGTCCACGAAGGTGTCGGGCTCTGTCAGGGCCTTCTCGACATGCTTGGCGAACGCACCCGGGTCGGTGGCGGCGAGCAGCGCGACCTCGTCGGTCCAGGCGAGGTGGGCGATCTGGTGGGCGATGTCCCACCCGGGGGCGGGCGTGGCGGTCGCCCACCGCTCCTCACCCAGGTCCGCGACGATCCGGTCGAGTTCCTCGCTCTCCGTACGCAGGTCGTCGAGCACGACGGCAGGGTCGGACACAGTGCGCTCCCCTCGGGACATGTCCCTCGGCCTCGGGCATGGGACCAGTGCCCCGGAGCATGGCAGCGCTCAGAGAAACAAGCAAGCGTGCTTGCTTTACTTTTTACTCGGATTTCCCGGACTCTTCGCAGGGCCCTTGCGGGGCTCTTCGCGGGCGGGATCGGCAGCCCGGCCCGTCTGGGTCCGCACGGCCCCCATACTGGCCGCGATGACCAGGGCGATCGCCAGTACGTCAGCCCAGGACAGGCCCTGGTCGAGCACCAGGAACCCGGCCGCCGCGGCGACTGCCGGTTCCAGGCTCATCAGCACCGCGAAGGTCTGCGCCGGCATTCGGCGCAGCGCCAGCAGCTCCAGGGTGTAGGGCAGCACGGACGACATCAGCGCGACCGCGAGCCCGAGCCCGATCGTGGACGGCACCAGCAGCGCCTCGCCCGCCACGGTGATCCCGAGTGGCAGGCTGAGCAGCGCGCCCACCCCCATGGCGAGGGCCAGTCCATCCGCCTGCGGGAAGCGACGCCCGGTGCGGCCGCTGAAGACGATGTACGCGGCCCACAACGCGCCGGCCGCGAGAGCGCAGAGCACACCGACCGGATCGAGCCCTGACCCGCCGCCGAACCCTCCGCCGCCGAGCAGGGCGACACCGCCGAGCGCCAGCCCGGCCCACAGAAGGTTGATGAGCCTGCGCGAGACCAGCACCGAGAGCGTCAGCGGACCCAGCACTTCGAGGGTGACGGCCACGCCGAGCGGGATACGTTCCACGGCCTGGTAGAAGACCATGTTCATGGCCGCCAGGGCGGTGCCGAAGGCGAGCACGGTGCCCCAGTCGGCGCGGCTGTAGCCGCGCAGCCGGGGCCGGCAGACCAGCAGAAGGACGACGGCCCCGAGGACCAGCCGCAGGGTGACGACCCCGACAGCGCCCGCGATGGGCATCAGCATCACGGCGATGGCGGCACCGAACTGCACGGACAACGCCCCGGCGACGACGAGGGCGACCGGCCCGAGCCCGCCGCCGCCACGGCGGGTGGCACCGTCCAGCGCGCCCGCGGCCTCGGGCAGCGCGACCGCGACGGCGGCAGCCCGTTCCGTACCAGCGTCCATGTCCGTACGCGCCACTTCGCCCACCGATCCCCATCCCGGTCCCCAGATACTCCCCACCCACGCTACGCAACGCCGCTGTGCTACGGGAAATGCATTCTGGTCTGCGGTTATGCTCCCCACGCATGAGCATCGAGCTGCGTCATCTGCGCTGCTTCCTCGCCATCGCGGAGGAACGGAACCTCACCCGGGCCGCCGCCGCGCTGCACCTCACGCAGCCCGCCGTATCCCGCACGCTGGCCGCCCTGGAACGCCATCTCGGCGTCCGGCTGGTCGACCGTTCCACCCACCATCTCGACCTCACACCCGAAGGGCGTTCCTTCCGCGACAAGGCCGCGGCGGCCGTCACCGCCTTCGAGGACGCCATCGACAGCAGCCTGCTGCGCCGCCGCCCGCTACGGCTCGGACATCCGTGGGCGGCACTCGGCCCGTACACCACCCCGCTGCTGCGCCGCTGGCGGCAGGAGCACCCGGACACCTCCCTGGAACTGCTGCGCATCGACGACCGGACCGCGGGCCTCGCCCGTGGCGAGGTGGACGCGGCGGTACTTCGCGGCCCGGTCGACACACCCGGCCTTGTCACCGAGCTGCTCTTCACCGAACCGCGCGTCGCAGCGATCACCTCCGACGGCCCGCTCGCCGCGCACGCCACGCTCACCCTGGCGGACCTGGCGACCGAGCCCATCGTGCTCAACCCGGTCTCCGGTGCGACGACGCTCGACCTGTGGCCCCCCGACGCGCGCCCGCCATCCACCGTGACCGCCGCCAACACCGACGACTGGCTGACGGCGATCGCCGCCGGCCGGGGAGCGGGCGTCTCGTCCACCTCCACGGAGTCCCTGCACCCGCACCCCGGAGTGACGTACCGCCCCCTGTCCGACGCCCCGGCCGTCCCGGTCCTGCTGGCCTGGCGAGCCGGCGCACCCCATCCCTCGACCGGCCTACTCGTCCGGCTGGCCCGCGAACTCAGCCACCCCGCATGAACAGTGACGCGGCGGCACACCTTCCCAGCAGCCGCTGAGGACCCGTCACCTGTATGGCCACCCGAAGTCGCGGCGCCCTTCCGGCCGACCCAAGCTGGCCTGGCAAGCGACCGCCGCCAGCCTTGGGAGCCCCATCGTGCCTCGCGTGAAGCAAGCCACCCCGAAGGTCGTCGCGGGGCTGGCCGCCGCCCTCCTGCTGTACCCCCACCCCGCCTCGGCCGTCGACGACACGCGCGACCCGCCCCGGCACGAGAGGCCGGACAGGGAGAGCACGGAGGACAGGGAGAGGGACGGGTACGGGGACAAAGCGGACTGGGCCGAGGAAGTCTTCGTGCTGGTGGCGCGGACGGCACAGAACACCTTCATCGACATCGACGACTCCGGCGGGCTCTCCCAGGGCGACGAGTTCATCAACGGCGGCGCGCTACTCCGGGACGACGAGGAGGTCGGCACATACGGCGAGGTCTGCACCCTGACCCGGACCGCCCCCGGCGACGAGTACGACATGCAGTGCCTGGCCACCCTGAAGCTGCCCAAGGGCGCCCTCACCCTCCAGAGCCTGATCACGTTCACCGGGACCGACCCCGGCGAGATCACCTTCGCGCTCGACGGCGGCACAGGGAAGTACCGCAAGGCCCGGGGCTTCGTCGACGCGGTCAACATCAGCGACACGGAGACCCGGCTTACGGTGCACCTGAGCGACTGACCGCCCGCGCGCCGGTGGCCGGATCGAAACCGCCAAGACGGCAGGAATTCTCTGCGGCAAGGCCGGCACCTCGGACATTGTCGACGCCACCGTGGTGACCATGGCGGCCCGCCTCGGCGCGATCATCTGGACCTCGGATCCGGGCGACATCCGCACCCTCGTCGACGCCCAGAACATCAAACCCACCCCTGTCATCCGCACCGTCTAGTAGTGCTGCTCCGCGGCAGTCCGTTGAAGGTTGCTGCCCATACGGGCTCGGCGCGCCGGAGACACGAAGGCGCCCCGTGACCGACCCCGAGAGCGGGCTGGTCACGGGGCGTCTCCGCTATGCCTCCGGTACCTCGAGACCCACGTCCCGCGCCAGAGCGCGCGTATCGTGGTTGCGGGTGAGGTCGGGGTAGTCCGTCATCACCCGCAGCAGTTGTGTGCGGATGAAACCGGTACCTGCCGACAGGAATTCCGCTGCCGGGCAACGCAGCTCGGACTCCGCCGCCAGGTAGCTCGGGGACATGCGGAGCCCACCGGCCTGGTCCCGCTCGAAGCTGATCGACTCGTCGTTCTCGGTGAAGTCGATCCGGCCGAGCGCGTCTCCGCCCTGGGCGAAGTCCATCACCTGCCGCACGCAGTACATCGCGTCGAACAGCGGCACCCAGCCCCACGGCGGTCCGATCTCGGTGCCCGAGTGGGTGATCGAGAGGTGTCCGAGGAAGTAGTACCACCGCAGGTCGGCCCTGGACACGGTGGCCAGATCGTCGCCGCCCTGCGTGCGCTCGCGCCCGTGAGCCGCGTAGTCGGCACTCGGCGAGAAGGAGATCTCCATCGGGGGCTCACCTCACCGGGAAGGCGTTGCGGACCTTGTTGAGCTCCGGGTCATAGTAGACACGCATCTTGTACAGCGGTGTCCTGTTGCGGTCCCGCATGTGCCCGATCGGGTCGTTGTACCTGAGCTCCTTCACGATCCCGTCGCGGTTCAGGTTGTTCGTCACCACCCGGCCGCGTTTGAGGACCTCGTTGATGACAGCCGCGCGCGACGCCTTCGTGGTTCCGGGCAGCCACTCGGTCTTGGAACGGTCGGTCGAGAACATTCCCTCAGGTGTGTGGTTGTGCCTGATGTGATCGTCGTCGATGGCCGGTCGGCACTTCTTGCCCTTGCCCTTCCCGTTGCCACTGCCGTTGTTGTGGACCAGGACCGGGACCGGGCCGGCCAACACGTAGTACGTGTGGAAGCCGTCCACGGTGAGGTCATGCGTACGCTGCTGCCCCTGCCGCTCACCGACCTCGCTGACCAGTGCGTTCGCGCCGTCGGCGGTGCGCAGGGCGTCGCCCGGGCGGAGGTCCCGCGCGTCCTTCCAGCGGCGGTCGGCGGGAAGCCAGAAGGGGTGGTTGCCGGTGGCTGTGACAGTGGCGGGGCCCCGGGCGGTGGTGACGGTGAGGCGGGTGAAGTCCTTGTCGCCGTCGGTGGTGATGGTGTCGACCACCGACCGCGCGGCGGTCAGGCTCCGGTCGGGGTCGGTCGCGGTCACCCGGTCGCCGACGCGGATGTCCTCGATGGCCCGGTGGGTGCCGTCGGCGAGCAGGACCTGGGTGCCGGACGGGAAACTGTGGGGGCGTAGGCAGTCCGCCGCGTCCCGTTCCCGGTTGACGCCCTCCACGAGCCGGGTCACCTCGACCGCAGCGAGGGCGCGTGCGTCGATCAGCGTGTTGGCCCGCAGGGGGATTGTGTAGCGGACCGTCCGGCCGCCGCCGGCTCGGGACTCCGCCTCGGCCTGCGCCTTGTACCGGGCCGCGACCGAGGAGTAGACGGCGCCGGCACCCGGGTTGGAGCAGCTCAGTGAGCCGGAGACCTGGTTGCCACGGACCGGGAAGCTGCCGCGTGCGCTGGTGCAGCGGCCTGCGGGCTGGCCGCCGATGGAGAAGTCCGCGCTCAGCACGGCGCTGACTTCGCCTCGGGTGACACGTCCCGTCGCCTTGCTGGAGACCCGGCCGGTGAACCGCTGGCTCGCGGTGCAGCCCGACGCACCGCAGTTCATCCGGCCCGAGCCGTCGAGTGTGAAGTTGATGCCGTGGTCGGTGGCCTCGCCGAGCTGCCGCGTGTGCTGGAGCAGCGTGTCGAACATCGCGTCGATGGCGGCACCGGCGATCGGGGAGAGGTCCATCCCCTCGGAGTCGCCCGACGCGAGTGGCCCGATGGCCACCTGGGGGATCGCGGTCGGCACCTCCCCGCTCCGGAACCGGTCGGCCATCTCCGACAGGCCGTAGGGCTCAAGGCGCAGCACGCGGTGCGGCTGCCGCTTGCTCACCAGCAGCCGTCCCGCCGTGGTGTCGACCGCGAGCGCCGGTGTGTCCCCGACACTCAGCGGGCGCTGCCGACGCCCGGAGCCCTCGGACGCGGGGGCACTCTCCACCTGGTCCAGGGCCCTGGACAGTACGGCCGCCAGTGCTGACGGGCTGGGCATCCGGCCCAGGGCCTCGTCCAGCAGTGTGGAGCCGTCGTCAAGGCCGGTCATCCACTCGCTGGGGATCCTCGCGCCGGCTTTGGCCGCGGCCTTGGCGGCTGGGCTCGGGGCCGGGTCGTCCTGCCAGCGGGTGAAGGTCCTGCCCCCGACGCGCAGGACGTCCCGGCCGTGCGCCTTGTTGCCGGAGCCCGTGGTGCCGAACTGGCTACCGCTGGCGGTGACGGTGATCTCGTTCTGTGTGATCCCGGCGAGCGAGGTGTCCTCGTAACGCAGCCCCGGGGCTTGTGCGAGCCCGTCGACGGCCTGCCGGAACGGCTTCAGATCGCGCGCGGCCGCCGGGGCGCCGGATTCCGCGCCTGGGCCGTACTGCCAGACGAGCAACCCGGCCACCAGTGCCAGGAGCAGCAAGCCGATCCCACCGGACAGCGGCACGCGCCGGCGTACGGTCGCATCGCCGCCCATCAGTCGGCCCTGACGAAGCTGAGGAGTGCACCGGTGCCGAGCCATGGTTCGACCCCGCAGCACTTCCAGCCGGAGCTCTCCACCGCCCTGATCACCTCGTCGACCCCCCGGTCCACCCGCCTGACGGCCCGTTTCCCGTACACCGGGCGGTTGAGGTAGAGCTGCACCGTATGCGTCAACTCCCCTGCTTCCAGCGCTCTGCGGGCCTCTCGGGCAACGCCCCACAGGTGGCGCCGCTTCATGCTCGTCATCGGGTACCTCCGTGTTGTGTCGCGTGTCGTGCCGGGCGTCGCGCCGGCGGATGCGGCGGGTGGCAGGTCGTCCCACTCGGCGTGGTCGGCGACCGCGCACACCGCCGCGTTGCGGCTGGGGAGATCGGTGGCGACCAGGACCTGACGGCCGTCGTGCCGCCGACGCGCCCAGGCACTCCACGCGCCCTGACCGCCCTCGACCCGGCCGACCTCCGGGCCACCGCCGGCGAGGCGGATCCGACAGGAGCCGCCATCCAGGCCGTAGCCGTAGCCGTAGCCGTAGCCGTAGCCGTACAGAACGAGTCCGCAGCGGCCCAGGAGCAGCGCGACCTCAGGGGTCATGCCGCCTCCACCGGTGCACTCCGCCCTGCTCTGAGCGCCGAACCGCCAACTCAGAGCGCTGACTTGCCAACCGTGGCGCTCACCGCTGCAATAGCGATGAAATCCTGATGATCCGCGACGCCTGTGATGACCCTGGGAGCCCAGATGGCAGTGAGGCCGCCGGATGAGCCGCCGCACCTGCGCATCTCGCTACTCGGCCCCGTACGGGCCTGGTACGGCGACGGGGAGACAGCGATCGGCCCGGCCCGCCGGCAGGCGGTGCTGGCGGCACTGGTGCTGCGCGGCGGCCGACTGGTCAGCAATGAGCAGCTGATAGACGGGGTGTGGGGCGATCAGCCGCCCCCGACCGGACGGCGGGTCCTGCCCAGCTACGTGTACGCGTTGCGGCGCGCCCTGGACACACCCGGCGCGGGACAGGAAGGATCGGTGATCCGGGGCGGATCAGGCGGCTACCGGTTCGCAGCTCCGGTCCGGCTCGATACGACGCTTCTCGCCGAACTCACACTGGAATCGGGTCGGTTACTGGATTCCGAGGACGCCGCCGGAGCACTGGACGCGGCTGAGCGGGGTCTGCACCTGTTCCGCGGGGAACCCCTCGCGGGGCTGCCCGGCCCCTACGCGCTCGGAGAACGGCGACGACTGCTGCTCGAACGCCGTTCGCTGGGCCATCGGCGGCTGGAGTGCATGCTGCGGCTCGGCCGCGGTGGAGAGGTGCTCGCCGAGCTGGCCGCCGCCGATCGGCTGGACGAGACGGTGCTGGCGCTGCGGATGCGGGCGCTGTACGGGACGGGTCGGCAGGGCGAGGCGCTCTCGGCGTACGAGGAGTTGCGACACCGGCTCCGGGATGAGCTGGGCACCACCCCGTCGGCGCCGCTGCGAGAACTGCACGCCGCGGTGCTCCGGCACGACGACGCCGCGGTCATCGGCCGCGTCCCCGCTCCCCCGCCTGCGGCGCCGAAACAGGCCGCCGCGCGGCCGACTCGGACGGTCAACGAACTACCTGGAAACGCAGGCAAGTTGGTCGGCCGCGCGGCCGAGGTCGCCGCCCTCACCGTGCCCGGTCCTGATGACGCCACGGCCGTCACCATCGCCACCGTGGACGGCCCTGCCGGGGTCGGGAAGACCTCGCTGCTGGTGCACGCGGCCTGGACGCTGCGCCCCCAGCACCCGGACGGTGCCCTCTTCCTCGATCTGCGTACCCACCACTCCCCGGACGCCGGCAGCCGCGACCGCCCCTCCACCACCCGCCTGCTCCAGCGGCTGCTGCGTACCCTCGGCACCGCCGACGCGGACGTCCCCGACGAACAGGACGAGCTCATCGCCGCCTGGCGTGGCGCCACCAGCGGACTGCGGCTGCTGTTCGTGCTGGACGATGTGGAAAGCGCCGCGCAGGTACGCCCGTTGCTCCCGGCCGGACCGGGCAGCCGGGTGCTGGTGGCCGGACGGCACCGGCTCACCGGACTGGACGCGGACCGCTGCGTGACCCTCGAACCACTGCCGACCGCCGACTCGGTGGGCCTGCTGCGCCGCCTCATCGGCGACGCGCGTTCCGCCGCCGATCCCGGCGCGGTCGCCGACCTGGCCGGACTGTGCGGCGGCCTGCCGCTTGCCCTGCGCATCGCGGGCGCGCGCCTTCAGCACCGGCCGTCGTGGTCCCCGGCCCATCTGGTGGCGCGGATGGCACAGGAGGAACGCCGCCTCGGCGAACTGAGTGCCGGTGACCGCAGTGTGGAGGCCGCGTTCCTCATGTCGTACGAGCAGTTGGGCGAGGACCGGCAGCGGGCGTTCCGGCTGCTCGGGCACGCGCCGACACCGGAGTTCGACGCGTGGACGCCCGCGGCGATGCTCGGTGCGGGCCTCGATGAGGCCGAGACCGTACTGGAGGAGCTCTACGACGCGAGCCTGGTACTCCAACCGCGCCCGGGGCGGTACCGCCTGCACGACCTGGTGCGGGTGCACGCGCGGAAGCTGGCCGACGCCCGGCCCGACGAGGCGGCGGCCGCCCGGCGGCAGGCGCTGGAGCTCTATGTACGGGCGGGCCGGCTCACCAGCGACGACGGCCGGCCGGACGCGTACGCGCCTGCGGACGCGACATCCGGGTGCTTCGGCTCCGCGCACGACGCGGCGCGTTGGCTGAAGGCGGCCGGGGCCGACCTGGCGGATCTGCCGGGGTTCGCGGCGGCGCACGGCGAGTACCTGCTGGCGGCGCGACTGGGGGTGGCGCTGCGGGACCACTTCCTCCACCACGACCGCTACGACGAGGGCCGTACGGCGGTGACCACGGCACTGCACGCCGCCGAACGCGCCGGGGACCCGGCGCTGCGCGTCGCGCTGGCCTGCTCGCTCGGGTTGCTGGACCACCAGCAGGGCAGGAACGCGCAGGGCGGCGACTGGTTCCGGCGGGCTGTCCAGTACGCCCGCGACAGCGGTGACGAGGCCCTGGCCGCGCAGCCGCTGGCCGGTCTGGCCATGCAGGACTACATCCACGGGCGGCATGACACGGTGGCGGCAACCGTGACCGAGGTGCTGCCGGTGCTCGAACGGTCCGGTGACGCCTGGGGGGTGTCGATGGCGTTGGCACTGCGGGCGATGAGCCGCTTCGCGCGGGGTGACGCGGAGGGCGCTCGTACCGACGCGCTGGCGGCACTCGCCTCGGCCGAGCGCAACGGCCGTCCCATCCCGATCAGCCAGATCCTGGTGACACTCGCGGACGGGTACACCGCGCTGGGCGAGCTCCCCGAGGCACGCGAGGTGCTGCTCCGCGGCGAAGTTCTGCTGCGGGAGCGGGAGCTCGGGGACAGGATGCTGCTGGCGCTGACACTGACCAGGCTGGGGTCGATCGCCACCGGCCTCCCGGAGGCGGAACGCCGCCACCGCCAGGCGCTGGAGCTGCACGCGCTTATCTCACCGCGTTCGGAGCCGCATCGCACCCGGCTGGAGATGGAGATCCGGCGCCGGCTCGGGCAGTCGTACGCGGCGGCGGGGGCGCGGTCGCAGGCGCGCCGGGAGTTCCGGGCGGCGCTCGCCGCGGAGCGGGCAGCGGAACACCCGTCGTTGCAGGCGCAGTTGCGTGCGGCGCTGGCGGAGGCGGCAGTGGATGAGCACGGGGAGTGAGGGCGGGCGGGGTTGAGCCCGCGCCTCGGGGCGTTGCTCCTCGGCACGGGCCGGTCGCTCACCTGCGCGGCCGGTCCTCGTTACGATGAGCCATGCCGCACCGCCCTTTCCCCCGGCTGATCGCCACCGACCTGGACGGCACACTCCTGCGCCGGGGCGGAACCGTCTCCCCTCGCACCGTGCGCGCCCTGCGCGCCGCCGTCGGCGCCGGGGCCGAGGTGGTCATCGTCACCGCCCGCCCGCCCCGCTACATCGACGCGGTGGCCGCCGCGACCGGGGTGACCGGGACGGCGGTGTGCAGCAACGGCGCGCAGTTGTACGACATCGCGCCCCGTACCGTCATCAGCTCCCGCGCCCTGGCACTCCCCACCGCCCGCCGCCTCGCCGACATGCTGGCCGAGTCCGCTCCCGGCCTCGGCTTCGCCGTGGAGACCGGCCACCAGATCCGTTACGAACCTGCCTACCAGCTCCGCCACGGGGAGCACCTCAGCGCCGAGTCCCCGGTGGCCTCGCTGGCCGACCTGTGGCTGCTGGAGGCACCGATCGTGAAACTCCTCGCCCACTCCACCCTGTTCGAAGCGGAGGCACTGGTCGCCATGGCCGAACAGGCGGCAGGCGGCGAGGCGCAGTTCACCCACTCGGGCGGGCGCGGTCTGCTGGAGATCAGCGCGGCCGGTGTCACCAAGGCCGACGCCCTCGCGGCCCTGTGCGCCGAGCGCGGCATCAGCGCGTCGGAAGTCGTGGCGTTCGGGGACATGCCCAACGACCTCTCGTTCCTGAGCTGGGCGGGCATGCCCTACGCCATGGGCAACGCCCACCCGGACGTACTCGCCGCCGTGCCCCGGCGCACGGCGAGCAACGAGGAGGACGGTGTGGCGGAGGTCCTTGAGCGGCTCTTCGCCTGAGCGGGTTCCGGCAGTCCGGGCTCACCGCGGACCTCGGACCGGGCTGACGCGGACGGGGCTCAGGCGCCGGAGGCCACCAGCAGTGAGGGGAGCTTTCGCATGTCGTCGAACACCACGGTGTCCGGCCCCTCCAGCCGCCCCGCCGGGGTGAGCCCACCGCAGTACCCGAAGGCACGCATCCCGGCGGCGCGTGCCGCCCGTACTCCGTAGGCGCTGTCCTCGACCACCGCGCACCGCGCCGGGTCGACCCCCATCGAACGCGCCGCGTGCAGGAACAGATCGGGCTCCGGCTTGCCCCGTGCCACATCCCGAGCGCTGAACACGCTCTCCTCCCCGAAACGCTCGCTCAGCGCGGTCAACTGGAGGCTGCGCCGGATGCCGTCGTGGTCGCCGTTCGATGCCACGCAGTAGGGCAAGGTGAGTGCGGTGAGGCGGTCGAGCGCGTCCAAGATGCCATCGACCGCAGTCAGTTCGGCCTCCAGCGCCTCCTCGTAGAGGTGGTCGTAGGCCCGTAGCCAGCCGTCCTCCAGACGGCGACCGAGACGCTTCTCGATCTCGGCTGTGTAGACCTCGGTGGAGGAGCCGACGAAGAGGTCGAGGATCTCGGCCTCGGTGAAGTCGCATCCGAGATCGGCGGTGATGGCGGCGTCCACCGCGACGCATATCCGCTCACTGTCGACAAGCACACCGTCGCAGTCGAAGATCACGAGTTCGATGGGGAGTCGTGGCATGGCGGTCAGCCTATTGTTCCCTGGACGACCGTCTTTCGCCGACTACCGTGTCGGGCGATCGACCGCACAACGACGGGGGAAAACCGTGACGAGGGTGGACTATGTCAGACGGGGGCGTCTGCACCCCTGCCCGGGCTGCGCGCTCACGGACCGGGTGACGGCGGTTCCCGCCGTGTACCAGTCCGGGCGGGACAGCATGACCGAGGTGTCGACCGACAGCGAAGGGCACCGCTCGGTGCGCTCGGTGAGCACCGGGCTGACCAAGTCACTCGCACCCGCTCCGCCGCCGCGCCCCAACGGCTGGGGCTGCCTGAGCGTACTCGGCGTCCTGGTGGCCATCGGCACGTTCGCCGGTGGTGCGCTGGGCGGCGAGTGGTTCGAGGACGAGGCGGCCCCGGACCCGGACCCGTTCGGCTCGGGGTTCGGATACGGATCCGGTTTCGTGAACGGCTCGGCGTCCGAAGCCGTCGCGCCTCAAACCGAGTTCCTCTTCCTGGCCTGGGTATCGGCGTTCGCCCTGGTCGCCGCACTCCTGCTGCTCTTCCCGGCGACACGGCACCGCGCCGCCTCCCGCAAGATCGCAGCCGGTCAGCCGGCGGCGGAGGCGGTGTGGTCGGACGCCTGGTACTGCGCCCGCTGCGGCACCGTCCACTTCCCCGACGGCCCCGGGCTGCCGCGCGGCGCGCTCAGCCTGCGTGAGTTCCGCGTGCTCGTGTGGGAGGCCGGGGGCTACGGGCACCTGGTGGGGCGGCATCCGGTGGTGTGACGGAGGCGTGACCCGGGGCGGGTGCTGCTCAGCCCCGGGGGAAGTCATCGGTTGCGAGGCTGAGGCCGACAGGTGTCCCGGTGAGGTCGACGTCCGTGCCGAAGGCAACGGTCATCTGGACGGCGTAGTCGCCGTCCTTGGGGCCGGTGTAGACGTGGCACTTGCCGACATAGGGGTCAACGATGAGGTAGACGGGAACCTCAGCCGTCGCGTAGGCGGTCTTCTTGGGGCCGTAGTCTTTGACCCCTGTGCCCTTGGAGATCACCTCGGCTACGAATACGACGTCCTGATAGCTCCAGAGTCCCTTCGCGTTCTTCTCGGCGTCCTGGGAGAGCAGTGTTACGTCGGTGGCAAACCCGTTGAGGTGCCCGGGGTAGTCGATGCGGACATCGGACTTGATACGGACCCGGGGATATTCGGTGCGCAGTTGGTCATAGATGTCCGCGATGATGTCCCAGTGAGTGTCCCGCTGCGGCGACATATGGACGGTCCCCTCGACAATCTCGACCTTGTATCCCTCGGGGACGGGCATCCGCGCAAGCGCCTCGAACAGGTCGTCCAAGGTCCGCTCGTTGTCGCTCTCAGCCATCTCGATCCTGTCGGTCTCCACGACGGTCACAGTGGCGCTCCTCCCCGGCTGCCGCATAGAGGCCGCCAGCCGCGCAGTACAACGATACGTATGGCGGAGCAGACACGCCCGCAGCACTCGCGAGTGGATTCCCAAGGCGTCGCCGGCTCACCGGTCGACCCCCTCCGCAAGCCCCTCCGCCAGCACCTCCGCCAGATGCCGCCCCTTCCGACCCGCGAGCTGCTCCAACTGCGTACGGCAGGAGAAGCCGTCCGCGAGCAGCACCGCGTCGTCCGCCGCGGCCCGGACCGACGGCAGCAGTCGGTCCTCGGCGCAGGCCACCGACACCGCGTAGTGCCCGCGGGAGAAGCCGAAGTCGCCCGCGAGGCCGCAGCAGCCGCCGCTGAGTTCGCCGGTCAGGCCCGCGCGGTCGCGCAGGCGGCGTTCCGGGTCGTCGCCCAGGACCGCGTGCTGGTGGCAGTGGGTCTGGCCGGCGACCGGGCGGTCGATACGGGGCGGGGTCCAGTCGGGGGCATGCTCCTCCAGGGCGCCCGCGAAGGTGCATACGGAGTCGGCCAGGGCCCGGGCGCGCGGGTCTCCGGGGAGCAGCTCCGGCAGGTCGGTCCGCAGAGTCGCCGCGCAGCTCGGTTCGAGTACGACGACACTCGTCGGCCTGTCTCCGCGCTCCAGGACCGGCGCCATGGTGTCCAGGGTGCGGCGCATCACGGCGCGGGCGCGGTCGAGCTGGCCGGTGGAGACATAGGTCAGTCCGCAGCAGACCCGGTCCGGCGGCAGGGACACATCGAGTCCGGCGGCCCCGAACACGGCGACCGCCGCACGGCCCACCGAGGGCGCGAGGTACTCGGTGAAGGTGTCGGGCCACAGCACGAGGCCGGTCCCTGTCCGCTCCCCCGGACCTTTGCGGCCCCACCAGGAGGTGAAGGTGCGGCGGGCCAGGGTCGGCAGTTCGCGCTCCGGCGCCACCCCCGACAGGTGTTTCACCAGTGCCGCCAGCGGCGGGATCCTGGCCGCCGCATTGAGCGCCGGGGCGTACGGGGCGGCGGCGCGCAGCCACTGCGGCAGGCGGCCCATGCTGTAGTGCGCCGCGGGGCGCCGACGGCCCGCGTAGTGGTGGTGCAGGAACTCCGCCTTGTACGTGGCCATGTCGACGCCGACCGGGCAGTCACTGCGGCAGCCCTTGCAGGACAGGCACAGGTCGAGCGCGTCCCGTACCTCCCGTGAACGCCAGCCGTCCGCCACCACCTCGCCCGCCAGCATCTCGTGCAGCAGCCGGGCGCGGCCGCGCGTGGAGTGCTGCTCGTCGCCGGTCGCCCGGAACGAGGGACACATCACTCCCGGCCCCGAACTGCCGCCTTCCACTCTGCACTTGGCCACGCCGACACAGCGCCGAACCGCTGCCGCGAAGTCCCCGCCGTCCTGCGGATAGCCGAACTCCACGTCCACCGGCGTCCTCGGCAGCACATCGAACCTGAGGTTCTGATCCAGCCGCGCGGGCCGGACCAGAATCCCCGGGTTGAGTCCGCCGGCCGGGTCCCACAGGTCCTTGAACCTGCCGAAGAGACCCACAAGTTCAGCCCCGTACATCCGCGGCAGCAGCTCCGCCCGCGCCTGTCCGTCGCCGTGTTCCCCCGACAGCGAGCCGCCGTGTGCCACCACGAGTCCGGCCAGTTCCTCCGAGAAGTCACGGAAGCGCCGCACCCCGGGCCCGCTCAGCAGGTCGAAGTCGATCCGGACGTGGACGCAGCCGTCGCCGAAGTGCCCGTACGGGGTGCCGCGCAGCCCGTGCTGCGCCAGCAGGGCTCTGAAGTCCCGTAGATAGCCCCCGAGTCGGGCAGGTGGCACCGCGCAGTCCTCCCAGCCGGGCCAGGCTTCGGTGCCGTCCGGCATCCGGGTCGCGGTGCCGGCGGCGTCCTCCCGCACCCGCCACAGCGCCCGCTGTCCGGCCGGGTCGGTGACCACGGTGCCGTCGAGCGCGTCGGTGCCGCGCAGGATCCGTTCGGCGTGCGCCCGTGCCTCGGCGGCGTCAGCGCCGCCCGTCTCCACGAACAGCCACGCACCGCCCCGGGGTAGTACGCCCAGTGCGCCGGGGTCGGGTACCAGGTCCGCAGGCATGCCTTCCACGGTGAGTGGCCCGAAGGGCAGCAGTCCGGAGGCCGCGTCGGCGGCGGCGGACTCGTCCGCGTATCCGAGCAGAGCGAGGGCCCGGTGCGGCGGGGACTCGACCAGGCGTACGGTCGCCTCCGTCAGCACCGCCAGCGTGCCCTCGCTGCCGCAGAAGGCGCGGGCGAGGTCGGCGCCGTTCTCGGGCAGCAGCGCGTCAAGCGCGTAGCCGGAGATCCGGCGCGGCAGCCCTTGGGGGAAGCCGGTACGCAGCAGGGCCAGGTGGTGTTCGACCAGCTCCCGCAGCCCGCTCGGCGCCGAGCCGTGGGTGTCCAGACCGGCTCCGCGGCCGAGGCGCAGCCGGGCGCCGCCGTAGGTCACCACCGACAGCTCGCGCACGTTGTCGGCCGTGGTCCCCCAGGCCACCGAGTGCGAGCCGCAGGCGTTGTTGCCGATCATGCCGCCGAGTGTGCAGCGGCTGTGCGTGGAGGGATCGGGGCCGAAGGTCAGCCCGTGGGCGCCCGCGGCGGCGCGCAGCACGTCGAGCACCGCGCCTGGCTGGACCACCGCCGTACGGGACCGGGGATCGACGTCGAGCACGTTGCTCATATGGCGGGTGAAGTCGAGCACGACGCCCGTGCCGGTGGCCTGGCCCGCGATCGAGGTCCCGGCGCCGCGCGGTACCACCGGCGCCCCGTGGTCGCGGCAGACGGCCAGTGCGGCGGCGACGTCGTCCGCGTCGTACGGGGCGACGACACCGTCCGGGACGCGACGGTAGTTGGAGGCGTCCATGGTCATCAGTGCCCGCGCGGCCGGGGTGAAGTCCACCTCGCCACGCAGCGCCGCCCTGAGGTCGCGTTCCAGCGCGCTGAGGCCGCGCCCGAGCTCATCGCGGTCACGCGCGTCGCGGTCCGCCCCGTCATGGTCGGCGCGGTCATGGTCCGCGCGGGCACGCGCGTCTCGGTCGGGCACGTCTCGGGCACGCTCCCGCGCCCCGCGGCCCCGCTCAAGGCCCGTCATGGACCTCCTCCTTTACCACCATGCACCCAGCCTGCCCCCGCTCACGCCTTCCCGCCCGCACGATCGAGTGAACCCCGCATATGCGCACCGGCCGCCCCACCCCGCGCCCGCGCCCCCGCGCGCCGCCCGTCCCGACCTGTGGCCGCTCGTCTCACCCGCCGGACCCCAGCCCCTGCGACCTGGCGGAACCGACTAGGCTCCGGCTCGTGGCCGATATCCAGATTCCCGCTGACATCAAGCCCGCCGACGGCCGTTTCGGCGCAGGCCCCTCCAAGGTGCGGACTGAGGCGCTGGACGCCCTGGCCGCCACCGGTACGTCTCTGCTCGGTACGTCCCACCGCCAGGCCCCGGTCAAGAACCTGGTCGGCTCGGTACGCGAGGGCGTGTCCGAGCTGTTCCAGCTCCCCGAGGGCTACGAGGTGATCCTCGGCAACGGCGGCTCCACCGCCTTCTGGGACATCGCGACGCACGGTCTCATCGAGAACAAGTCGCAGCACCTCACCTTCGGTGAGTTCTCCTCGAAGTTCGCCAAGGCCGCGAAGCTGGCTCCGTGGCTGGCCGAGCCGACGGTGATCTCCTCGGACCCGGGCACGCACCCGGAGCCGCGTGCCGAGGCGGGCGCCGACGTCTACGCCTTCACCCACAACGAGACCTCGACCGGTGTCGCAGCCCCGCTCAAGCGGGTCGCGGGTGCCGACGAGGGCGCGCTGGTGCTGGTGGACGCCACGTCCGGCGCGGGCGGACTGCCGGTCGACATCGCCGAGACCGACGTCTACTACTTCGCCCCGCAGAAGTCCTTCGCCTCCGAAGGCGGCCTGTGGATCGGTGTGTTCTCGCCCGCCGCGCTGGAGCGGGCCGAGCGGATCCACGCATCCGGACGGCATGTCCCGGAGTTCTTCAGCCTGCCGACGGCGATCGACAACTCCCGCAAGAACCAGACGTACAACACCCCCGCCCTCTCCACGCTCTTCCTGCTCAACGAGCAGCTGAAGTGGATCAACGGCCAGGGCGGTCTGGACTGGGCGGTGCGCCGTACGGCCACCTCCGCACGGGCGCTCTACGGCTGGGCCGAGGAGTCGAAGTACGCGACGCCGTTCGTCGCCGACCCCGCCAAGCGGTCCCAGGTCATCGGAACCGTCGACTTCTCGGACGACATCGACGCGGCGGCGGTGGCGAAGGTGCTGCGGGCGAACGGGATCGTGGACACCGACCCGTACCGCAAGCTGGGGCGCAACCAGTTGCGGGTCGCGATGTTCCCGGCGATCGACCCGGCGGACGTGCAGGCGCTGACGGCCTGCGTCGACTACGTCATCGAGAAGCTGTAGGAAAGCGCTGAGCGGACAGCGGCACTCCAGGCGAGGGGGGCCGGCCCACCCCCCCGGCCCCCGCGCCCCGCGCGCGCGCCCCCCCCCGGGGGGGGGGTGGCGGGGCGCGTGTCTGTGTGGGTGTGGGGGGGGGTGGTGAGGGG